>CAXGBD010000019.1:0-19437 GCA_964008355.1 uncultured Gammaproteobacteria bacterium
TTTTAGATGGGATTACTAGAGATTCAGTTATGAAACTTGCTGAATCCATGGGCATAGAAGTTAAAGAGATACAAATTCCAAGAGAACAACTATATATAGCAGATGAGCTTTTCTTCACCGGAACCGCCGTTGAGGTGACCCCAGTGAGAAGTGTTGACAGAATCACCATCGGTGATGGCCACAAAGGGCCAGTGACTGCTCAAATTCAAAAAGCATTTTTCGGTCTATTTGATGGTTCTACAAAAGATTCTTGGGACTGGTTAGAACCGATCCAATAAGTCATCCATGGCTAAAACATTATTTGATAAAATCTGGGAACAGCACGTGGTTGTTCCAGAAACGACCAATACTCCAGCAATACTCTATATTGATCTACATTTAATTCATGAAGTAACCTCCCCTCAGGGCTTTACATTACTCAGGGAGAATAATCTGCAGATGAGAGCTCCTCAAAGAATTCTTGCGACCATGGATCACTCTACACCAACAGTTCCTATTCACTCGTTAAAAGATCTCGATATCGTGTCTGCTAAAGGACCTGCAGATCAAATTAGAGAAATGATTAAGAACTGTGAGGATTTTGGTATCGACTTATTTGGATTAGACAGTGAACAAAGAGGTATCGTCCATGTCATTGGACCAGAATTGGGAGCTACCCAACCTGGGAAAACTATAGTTTGTGGCGATAGCCATACCAGTACTCACGGGGCATTGGGTGCTTTAGCTTTTGGCATTGGGTCAACCGAAGTTGGTCATGTATTTGCAACCCAGTGCTTACTCCAGAGAAAGCCAAAAACAATGGCAGTACATCTAAATGGTAAGTTAAATATGGGGGTTTCAGCAAAAGATATCATTTTAAAGGTCATTAACAGTATTGGAGTGGATGGAGGTACTGGGTGTGTGATTGAATATTTAGGAAGTGCAGTTCCAAGTTTATCTCTTGAAGAACGAATGACTATTTGCAATATGACCATTGAAGGTGGGGCTAGAGCTGGATTATTTGCACCCGATGATGCGACCTTTGATTATTTATATGGCAAGCCTATGAGTCCAAAAGGCAATGATTGGGATCAAGCTGTAACACGATGGAATGATTTACAAACAGATGATGATGCAGTCTTTGATAAGGTGATTAATATCGATGTTGACTCATTAACACCAATGATTACTTTTGGAACCAATCCTGGCATGGCGATGCCTGTTGATGGAGCCATTCCAGATCATAATGGCAACAAAAGTGTTAAACAGGCACTAGATTATATGAATTTTGAGTCGGGTCAGTCATTAATCAATCATCCAATAAATACAGTTTTTATTGGCAGTTGTACCAATTCAAGGATCTCTGACCTACGTGATGCAGCAGCTGTACTTAAAGGAAGAAAAGTTTCTGAGAACGTCAGAGTATTAATTGCACCAGGTTCACAAAAGGTCAAAGCTGCTGCAGAGGCTGAAGGTTTAGATAAAATTTTCCAAGAAGCCGGAGCTGATTGGAGAGAGTCTGGTTGTTCAATGTGCATTGGTATCAATGGTGATCATCTTGAGAAAGGAGAGCTAGCTGTTAGCACGAGCAATAGGAACTTTGAAGGGCGACAAGGACCAGGATCCAGAACCATCTTAGCGAGCCCAAAAACAGCTGCAGCTTCTGCAATAGTAGGTTCAGTTCAGGATCCAAGGCAACTCGGTGTTATTAATGAGTAAAATAATTAAATTTTCAGCTCAAACGGTTAATTTGCCTAACGAGGATATTGACACAGACCAAATTATTCCTGCAAGATTTTTAGCCCAAGCATCCACCTTTGAAGACCTTGGTAAAGATTTATTTGCTGATTGGAGATATGAAAAAACAGGAGAGTTAAAACAAGATTTTATTCTCAACCAGCCTGAAGCATCGGAGGCAGAAGTTTTGGTTACCGGAAATAATTTTGGTTGTGGGTCATCAAGAGAACACGCACCATGGGCTTTGGTAGATTTTGGTTTTAAGGCGATTATCAGCACATCTTTTGCAGATATCTTTCGAAATAATGCCTTGAAGAATGGTTTGATCCCAATTGTTGTTGACAGGGAAACACATCATTGGTTATTGAATCATCCGGCTACAATGGTCACAATTGATTTGGAAGCAATGGAATTATCATTAGAAAATGGACATGCAGCTCCCTTTCCTATTGAGCCGTTTTCAAGATATTGTTTGATGAGTGACATTAATCAACTGGACTACATACTGCGTCATAATGCAGAAATAACTGCGTACGAAAATAAAGAATAATGAAAGCAAGCATTACAATTATGCCCGGTGATGGCGTTGGTCCGGAAATTACTCGTGAGGCTGTTAAAGTCCTGCAAGCCGTTGAAACTATCTTTGATCATGATTTTTTACTCAAAGAGGTTTTATTTGGCGGCATAGCAATTGATGAGACCGGATCACCCTACCCTGAGGAAACACAAAGGTCTTGTAAAAGTTCTGATGCAGTATTACTTGGCGCTGTTGGCGGACCTAAGTGGAGTGATCCCAATATGAAAGTCAGACCGGAAAAAGAAGGCTTATTGGAAATGAGAGCTCATTTAGGAGTTTATGCAAACATAAGGCCAATTAAGACTTATCCTCAGTTGATTGAAAACTCACCGATTAAAAACCGTTACTTGGACAATATAGATATGGTTTTTGTCAGAGAACTGACCGGTGGGATTTATTTTGGTAAGAAGGAAAAAACTGAATCATCCGCTAGTGATATTTGTGAATACTCAAAAACAGAAATCGAAAGAATAACAAGAGTGGCTGCAAATATAGCTCAAGATAGAAGAAAAAAAATCACATCTGTAGATAAAGCAAACGTCATGGCCACCTCCCAACTGTGGAGAAGTACTACAACTGAATTAATAGCAGAGGAATATACTGATCTTGAACTTGAACACATTTTTATTGATGCAGCAGCAATGCATTTATTGTCAAGACCCGCCGATTTCGACGTTATATTAACTGATAATCTTTTTGGTGACATTCTAACTGATGAGGCAGCCATATTAACTGGTTCCATTGGTATGTTGCCTTCTGCTTGCTTGGGTGAAAATAGTTTTGGTGTTTTTGAACCCATCCATGGGTCAGCTCCTGATATAGCGAATCAAGGGATTGCCAATCCCTGTGGTGCCATATTATCTGCTGCAATGTTGTTGCAATACTCGCTTAACCTGAAAGAAGAAGCACAAGTTATAGAACAATCAGTTTCTGGGGTTATTGAGGATGGTATATTGACCAAAGATTTAACTGAGAGTAGCTATGTTTCTACTGAGGAAGTGGGAACAGCAGTGATGGAAAAGATACTCCAGACTTAGGACAGTAAATCAAGCAACCCTAAATTTAGTTAGAGTTGCCTGATAAACGACATAAAGATCATTCCGCAGAATAAATCTGTTCACACAATTCATAGGTATCGCTTACGACTTCATCAATCATTGTTCTTGATTTTTCCCATATGCGTCCCCAAGAAGCGCCTGCAAAGTATTCATCAGCAATTTGACCTGATTCTCTTGCTGTGGGTGAAATGGCTCTTACCATGAGTGTTTGTGATTCATGAACCCCTCCTCCAAAAGGACCAAATACACCTAAATTGAAAGTTTCATGTCCATCATTGATGATAGCTGTTTCGAGTTCTCTTAATGATTCAACATAAGCATTAAGATTGTCAGCTGAAACTTTAACTTTCAATACTCTTTCCCAACCGGGGTCCAACCTAAATGATTTTAAACCTTTCCAAGTAGTTCCATATTTTATAGTCCTAAGTTTCGCTAAAGCTTGAGGAGCTTGACTAGTAGGATCATAGAGTGTGTTTGCATGTAGAGCAGATGCTAAATCAGGAAATGCAGACCAAACAAGCATCTGACCTAAATAATCATGTCCTGATCTTGTTATACAAACACCCCCTGCCGTAGCTCCCAAAGCAGTGAATAACGACAGATCTGATTTTAGTAAATTGACATATTTAGTGACATCATGAGCTTGAACCGCTAATGCATTAAAGGCTCCTTCTCCAGGACCGCCAATTGTATGATGATCAGATTGGAGATGGAGTGGTGTAAGTAAAGTTATTATAAGAATGATTTTTTTCATAATTTTTCCCTATTTTTTAATTTTTCACAACCATAGCACTAAAATATCTTTTTTACTTAAATACTCTTTTAATTTCTAGTCTTGATTAAAAGAAATAATTAATATAATGTATTAGTATATTAATACACTAATATATAAATACTATGAAAATACAAAGAGTTTATTCTAATCAAGAAGAAATAAAAGTTGAAGACAGATTATTTGAAGCTATTAAATCATTGAGAAGTATTGATGAATGTCGTTCTTTTTTTCAAGATATTTGCACCCCTGCTGAACTTCAGGCTATCAAGGATCGTTGGTCTGTTGCTGATTGCCTAAATCAAGGATACACCTATCGAGAGATCAATAATTTAACAGGAGTCAGTTTAACCACTATTGGTCGTGTGGCTAGATTTCTATCCGATGGGTCAGGTGGATATCAGACTGCACTTAAACGAACATCTAAATAAAGATGAAAGAAGAAAGAATAAAAATAGCATTACAGAAATCTGGAAGATTGACAGACCATACCCTTGAGCTGTTGCAAAAGTGTGGATTGGTAATCACTAAAGGCAAAGATAAGCTGATTGCTTATGGTGAAAATATGCCGTTTGACCTCTTATTTGTGAGAGATGATGATATACCAAGTTTAATCAATGATGGATTATGTCATCTTGGTTTTGTGGGTCTTAATGTTGCCATGGAGAAGAATATACATTTTAAATCCCTTTCAGATAATAAACCCTTTTCCATAGAAGCAACCCTTGATTTTGGTCAGTGCAGATTATCATTCGCATACCCAGATGAAGCTGATATACAGTCCATTAGTGATCTTGAAGGAAAAACAGTGGCAACGAGTTATCCAAGAATTGTCAGTGATTATATTGATCAACAGAATCTGAATATTAATGTAACCGAGTTTACTGGTGCGGTTGAACTTGCTCCTAGTCTCGGAAAATCAGATGCAATCTGTGATTTAATTTCTTCTGGATCAACGTTACGGGCTCACAATCTAATCGAAGGTGAAGTAGTTTTAGAGAGTTCTGCAGTTATAATTTCAGCTAATAATCAGCTCAGTGAATCTAAACAACAATGGGTGGATAAGTTATTAGAGAGAATTGATGGCGTGCTACAGGTTCGAGAAAGCAAATACATCATGATGCATGCACCGAGAGATGCAATAGATAAAATTACTGCCCTGCTTCCTGGCAGTGAATCTCCAACTATCATTTCGCTTGAAGGGACGGACAAAATGGTGGCTTTGCATATGGTTTGTTTGGAGGACGTATTTTGGGAAACACTGGAGGGTTTAAAGAGTGAAGGCGCTTCATCCATCCTAGTAGTGCCTGTTGAGAAAATGCTGGCCTAGAATGATGGATATGCTGCCTTTAATCCAATGGAATGATCTTTCTGAAGACGAAAGACAACAGGCTTTGCAACGCCCAATGATCTCTCGATCAGAGGGGACCTTGAATACGGTTAAAGCAATCATTAAGAAAGTTAGCACCAAGGGAGATGTTGCATTGAGAGAGCTAACTTTATTATTAGACCAGGTCGAGTTGTCGGATTTTAAGCTGAGCAAAGCAGAAATAGATAGAGCAATTGAAAAGACATCACCCACAGTAAAATCTGCAATTAACCAAGCCATAAATAATGTAAGAAAATTCCATGAGAAGAAAACAAAACGTTTGGATATCAGTATCGAAGTTATGCCTGGTGTTAGCTGTGAAGAAATTACTAGACCGATTGAGACCGTCGGTTTATATATACCTTCTGGAAACAACCCGCTGCCATCAACAGCGATCATGTTAGGTGTACCTTCTCTTTTAGCAGGATGTCCTAATAGAATATTATGCTCCCCTCCTAATAAAGAAGGTGATGTTGATAAAAATATCGTTACCGCAGCAGTTGCGTGCGGTATTGTCGATATCTATAAGTTAGGTGGGGCACAGGCTATTACTGCTATGGCTTATGGAACTGAATCTATACCAAGGGTAGATAAAATATTTGGTCCAGGAAATACTTGGGTGACAGTTGCAAAATCATTGGTTGCAGCTGCCAATATTGGTGTATCAGTTGATATGCCTGCAGGACCAACTGAAGTGATGGTGATAAGTAATGGTGGTATTAACAGCACGTCAATTGCTTATGACTTGCTCTCTCAAGCTGAACACGGTCCAGAGTCGCAGGTAATCCTATTGTGCACAGATGCTGATTTTGCACAGCAAGTGCAAGACGATATTTTCCAAATATTAGTTGATTTACCCACTAAGGAAATTGCCTCACAAGCTCTACAGAATAGTAAAATTATTATGATTGAGACTATTGAACAAGCTTTGTCGATTGCTAATTTCTACGCACCGGAGCACTTAATTCTGGCATTTACTGATGCCAGAAATTATATCGATCAAGTTCAAAACGCAGGGTCTGTTTTTCTTGGCAACTGGAGTCCAGAATCAGCGGGGGATTATTGTAGTGGTACCAATCATGTGCTCCCTACTTATGGTTACGCTAAATCGGTCAGTGCCATCTCGGTTGATAGTTTTATTAAGTCCATTTCCGTTCAAGAATTAAGCAAAGAAGGCTTAATTAGTCTATCAAAAACGATCACACAATTAGCTAGAGTTGAAGGATTGGAAGCCCACGCCAGAGCAGTTGAAGTTAGATTGGAGAATTGATATGAGCACTGAGATAAAAAATCTAATTAGGCCTGAGATTCTTCAATTAAGGCCCTACCAAGCTGCACAATACCAACCTGAAATGGTACGGATGAATGCCAATGAGAATCCATACTCTCTCTATGAAGATAAGGACGTTTCTTCGCTTAATCTATATCCAGAGGCTGTACCGACAAAATTGAGAACTAGTATTGCCAATTACCTTAATGTTAATGTTGACAATTGTGTTGTAACTCGTGGCAGTACGGAAGCGATAGATTTACTTATCCGTGTATTTTGTAGGCCCCAATACGATGAGATAGTTATTTTTCCCCCAACGTTTGAAATGTATCAGTTCTATGCAGAAGTTCAAGGAGTAAAGATAAGAACTATACCTTTACTTGCAAATCAGAAATTTACACTTGATCTAGAAACATTCCAGAAACAGGTAAGCCCAGTGAGCAAATTAACCTTTCTTTGTTCACCTTCAAACCCCACTGGAAATACATTTGACCAATCAATAACTTTTAAGACATGTAAGACACTAGAAGACCTTGGGATACTAGTATTTGATGGTGCTTATACTGAATTTGCCAATATAGATTACACTAGTGAATTGTTGAATGAATTCAGCAATGTTGTCGTTTTACGCACATTATCAAAAGCATTTGCTCTAGCCGGATCTCGATGTGGCGTCCTACTTGCTGCAAAAGAAATTTGTGATTATGTCATGAGAGTCATTCCGCCCTACTCTTTTTCAGTACCTGCTGGACAAACCGTATTAAAGGGATTGAGTAAACAAGGCATTAAATCTTCAAAAGAAAATGTGGAAAAAATCATTCATCAGCGAACATACTTAATGGGAAAGTTATCGGAACTAAGCTGTGTAAAAAAAGTTTTTCCATCTGAGGCAAATTTCATTTTGATTAAGGTTGAAGACGCAGAAGCATTCTACAATAGAGCAAAGGATGCAGGTCTTCTAGTTCGGAACGTAAGTTATCAACCTAGTTTAAATAACTGTATTAGAGTCTCTATCGGCACAAGAGAACAAAACCAACAATTACTCGAAGCAGTTCAATGAGATGAATTCGAATAATCAAAAAATTATATTTCTAGATAGAGACGGGACAATAATCTTTGAACCCGAAGACTTCCAAGTCGATGCTATTGCTAAAGTTCAATTGGTACCTGGGGTGATTCTTTCATTATCAAGATTGATCGACTATGGATATGCCCTAGTTATGGTTACAAATCAAGATGGACTGGGTTCAAATAGTTTTCCTGAAACTCAATTTACTGAGGCTCATGAGTATATACTGGATTTGTTTAAATCCCAGGGCATTGAGTTCAAAGATGTTTTTATTTGTCCCCATTTTGAAACCGATAACTGCGACTGCAGAAAACCAGCAACGGGTCTTATTACGGGGTTTTTAGCACAAAACAACATTGATCCTCAAAGATCCTATGTTATTGGTGATCGTGACACCGATATGGAATTCTCCAAGCGACTTAAACTACAAGGCATCAAGATCGATCCCTATACCAAACAAGCTTGGCCAAACATCGTTGATGATATTTTGAGTGTAGATCGAAAAGCCAAAGTAGTTCGACAAACCAATGAAACTGAAATCTCTGTGGAGGTTAATTTAGCAGTCAGTGCTCCTGTTGCTATCAGTACGGGGATAGGTTTTTTTGATCATATGCTTGAACAACTAGCAAAACATTCAAACACCTCAATCGTCATTGAATGTAAGGGTGATTTGAATGTCGACAAACATCATACTGTTGAAGATGTGGCTCTATCCCTCGGGCAAGCATTGAGTGAAGCGTTGAGCAATAAGTTCGGCATTAACCGTTATGCTTTTACGCTACCAATGGATGAATCACTTGCCAAAATGGCTTTAGATTTATCAGGCAGGCCGCTTTGTTCATTTGAAGGTGAATTTGACCGCGAACAGGTAGGTGATTTTCCTGTTGAAATGGTTAGTCATTTCTTTCAATCTTTAGCTCAATCCCTGAAAGCAACCCTGCACATCTCGATCGCAGGAGAGAATAACCATCATATGATCGAGGCATGTTTTAAAGTCATGGGGCGTGTGCTAGGTGAAGCGATTAAGATTTCGGGTGATACAGTGCCTTCAAGCAAAGGTGTATTGTGAACAGTAAAAAAAAAGTTGCCATAGTTGATTGTGGTGGTGCTAATTTATCCTCACTGACTTTTGCCATAGAAAGATTAGGACTCGAATATAAGGTAACCAACAACAAAGATGACATATCCAATGCATCACACGTTGTTCTTCCCGGTGTTGGAGCGGCCAAAGATGCCATGCAAAGACTTTCCCAAACAGATTTGACTATAGCCATAAAAGATCTCAAACAACCCATATTGGGAATTTGTTTGGGAATGCAGTTATTGTTTGATTCCACAATGGAAGAGGATGTAAATTGTTTGGGGATTATCCAAGGTGAGTGTAAGCGCTTTGCTATTAATCCAAGCTATCCGGTGCCTCATATGGGATGGAATAGTATAAAAATAAATAAAAAAACACCCTTAGTAGATAACACTATTGAAGATGCTTATTTTTATTTCATTCATAGTTATTACATTCCCTTATTGGATCAGACCATTTCTAGCACCGAATACGATATAGAATTCTCCAGCGTTATTCAGCAGGAAAATTTCTATGGAGTTCAATTTCATCCTGAAAAATCTGGAGCAGCAGGCTCTAAGTTACTGGATTCATTTTTCAATTTATAGTCTATGAAATTAATACCTGCAATTGATTTAATTGATGGACGTTGTGTGAGGTTACATCAAGGAAAGTTTAATGAAGTCACTTACTATGAACCAAGACCAGTAGAGCTCGCAAAACAATACCAAGCAACTGGATTTACTAACCTACACATTGTTGATCTTGATGGTACTAAGGATGGTTATTCTGAAAATACTGATGTGATTCAAGAAATTGTAGAAACATCAGGTTTGCAGGTTCAATTAGGTGGTGGGATAAGATCTTCAGATGACATTGTAAAATGGCTAGATATTGGGGTGTTTCAGACGATATTGGGTAGTTACGCGATTTTAAATATTGATAGGCTAGAGGATGCTTTTAAAGATGTTGAATTGTCCAGAATTATCATAGCTCTCGATATTTTATATCAAAGTGAAGAACCAATAGTGATGTCACATGGCTGGCAGCAATCCAGTGGTCAAACATTATGGCAATTATTAAAGATTTTTAAGGACAGCGGCTTTCAGAATTTTCTGATTACTGACATCAGCAAAGATGGCACATTATCAGGTCCCAATATGAATTTATATCGTCAGTGTGTCGATTACTCAGAGTCTTTGAGATTCATCGCTTCCGGAGGACTGTCATCGATGAGTGATATTATAGAGCTTGCATCAATTGGTCTGTACTCAGCAGTGACTGGGAAAGCACTATTAGACAATAAAATCAAAACACAGGAGGTGGAACAATTCTTACAAGAAGAATAATTCCTTGTCTGGATGTAAAAGATGGTTTAGTGGTTAAAGGTGTACGCTTTCGTAACCACCAAGTTGTTGGTGATATTTTAAACTTGGCAGTCAGATATAATTCTGAAGGTGCGGATGAACTTGTTTTTTACGATATTACCGCCAGTCCTGACGAGAGATCTGTAGATAGAAGATGGGTAAACAGGATTGCAGCTAACATCAATATTCCTTTTTGTGTTGCCGGTGGTATCAAGACAATCGCTGATGCGGAAGAAATATTAAATTATGGGGCAGATAAAATTTCAGTCAACTCCCCTGCTTTGTTAGATCCAGATTTGATTAATCATCTGGTAGGTAGATTTGGTTCACAGTGTGTTGTTGTTGGTATTGATAGTTTTCAAGACCAGAAGGCTTTTAAGGTATTTCGTTATACGGGTGATCCATCGAAGACAGTTGATACTGCAATTAGTACACTTGATTGGGTCAAAGAAGTTCAAGATAGAGGTGCTGGTGAAATTGTACTGAATTGTATGAATCAAGATGGAGTCAGAGAAGGTTATGATTTGGAGCAATTAACCAGAGTAAGAGAAATATGCCAGGTTCCTTTGATTGCCTCTGGTGGAGCTGGAATCATGCAGCATTTTGCTGAAGTGATTAAAGCAGCTGATGTCAGTGGTACTCTGGCAGCGAGTGTATTCCATAATGAACAAATAAACATAAATGATTTAAAACAATATCTATTAAAACAAGGGATAGAGGTGAGACTATGATTGAAAAACAAAATGAATTTATCTTTGAGTTAGAGGGTATTATTCAACAAAGATTGACAGATAGACCTGAAGACAGTTATACCGTTGGTCTGGTGAATTCTGGCATTGGACAGGTTGCAAAAAAATTAGTCGAAGAGAGTTCAGAACTGGCTATTGCATCGGTAGAACAAAAAGACTCCAAAGAAATTTCACACGAAGCTGCTGATCTTATCTATCACTTTTTAATATTACTTAATACTGTAGGGCTTAGTATTAACGATGTTTCTAAAGAATTGGAAAATAGACATAATAAGATTAGTAATGCTGACAATTGATAATTTTTTGATTTCAAAAATCTGGTTGATGGAGTCAATCAAATAATTTGTTTGGATTCATTATATTTCTTGGATCAATAGCTTTTTTTATTGTTTTTAATAATTGCATTTTTACTGGGTCAGAAAAGTATTCCAGTTCATTTTTTAGTTTTACACCAATGCCGTGCTCCCCGCTGAATGATCCTCCCAGATCAACTGCAATTTGGTGAACAATTCTAGTCAATTCATCCTCTTTCATTTGAAAACTAACTTTGTCCATTGTTTTCGGTTTTGATTTTGTAATATGAAGATTTCCATCTCCTACGTGACCATAGACATAAAAGTCTGACTTTCCTAGAACTTGTTCTAATTTATTTCTAGATTGTTCAATAACTTCAGGAATGTTACTAATGGGCACGGAAATATCATGGTCGATTCCTGTGCTTGATAGTTTTTTAGATTCTGTAATGCCATGGCGCAATTGCCAAAATTCATTTCTTTGTTGATTATTAATTGCAATTGTTGCATCCAGAATGAGTGCTTCTTTAAGCTGTCTTTCCAGAAAGGATGTGATGGCTTCATTGGACTCAGATGTTGAATTTACATTTTCTACATCAATCAAAATTTGCCATGGATATGATGATTCAAGTGGTATCTTAAAGTTTGGCATTTGATCCTCGACACATTTAATACTAACACTGTTCATTAGTTCAAAGGCACAAAGACTCTCATCAAAACTTTGTTTTGCTTTTTTGAGCAGCTTAATTGCTTGTTTTGGATTTTCAACCGCGACCAGTGCAACTGTGTGGCTGAGGGGTTGTAAGAATAACTTAAGGCAAATCTTTGTTATAAAACCCAAAGTTCCCTCTGCTCCGATGAAGAATTGTTTTAGATCATAACCGGTATTATCCTTTCTTAGTCCCTTGAGTTCAGAATAAATACTACCATCTGGTAAAACTACCTCGAGGCCCATAACTAAACCTCTAGTCATGCCATATTTTAGAACATTAGTTCCACCAGCATTTGTAGATATATTTCCACCAATTTGCGAACTGCCTTCCGCACCCAGGCTCAATGGGAAATACAAACCATTCTCAGAAGCTGTTTCTTGAATCCTAGCTAAGATACAACCTGACTCAACGATCAATGATTGATTATCTGCATCAAGTTCTATAACACGATTTAGTTTTGAGCTGCTCATGATAATTTCCATTCGTTCATCAGTCGATCTGGGAACATTAGCACCACAAAGGCTGGTATTACCTCCCTGTGGGACGACGCCTATATCATTGTCAAAACACAATTTTATAATTTTTGATATGGATTCCGTAGTATTTGGAAGCAATACAAAAGGAGTGGTTCCTTGATACTTTCCCCGCCAATCTTCGAGATATGTTGCTATAGTTTTAGAGTCTGTAATGCAATTATCTTCACCAACTATAGAGACAAACACCTCGTGTAATTTAGCCAACTCCATTTGATCCAACTGTTATTGATTGGTGGTATATTCTAATAGAGACCAAAGAGCTATAAATAATGCTGCCACAATGGGTCCGATCACAAATCCTGATAATCCCACTAAACTCACTCCTCCCAAAGTGGTTAATAAAATCAAATAATCAGGTAATTTAGTTTCTTTACTAACCAAATAAGGTCGTAAAAAATTATCCACAAGACCGATTATGAAAATTCCTGATAACAAAAGCAGTATTGCTTTTAGAAAAGCACCATTAATTAAAAATATACAGACTGCTGGGAACCATATAATTGCGGTTCCAATACCAGGAATGATGCTTAAGAATGCCATCAAAACGCCCCACAGGACTGCAGCCTGAATATCCAGAAGCATAAATATGACCCCACCGATCAATCCTTGAACAATCCCCACAATGATTGTTCCCTTTACTGTAGCTTTTGTGACGGAAGTGAATTTTTCTAGTAAGAACCGTTCCTGATTATCATCTAGAGGAAATACTTTGATGCATTTAATGACTATCTGGTTGCCATCTTTTAAAAAAAAGAATAAGAGATAAATCATGATAAAAAATAGTAATGAGAATCTTAATATATTTTGACCAATGCTCATTATTAATGAAATTGCGTATTGTCCAGTGCCGATTGCTATAGTCGAGATTTGCTTAGTTATTTGATTGATATCTAAACCAAGCATGGCAAGCCACTCGCTGATCTTTGGAGAGAACTGGGTTAGTGTTAATAGTAATTGCTCAAGATTAATATCACCGGATTCAATTGCTTTAATGATTGATATTGCTTCATCAGTTACTGCAGCCAATAAGAAAAAACCTGGGACAAGCACAATGAGAAAAATTAATAAAATTGTAGTTAAACTTGCTAAAAAAGGCTTCCTCAGCTTTAAATTGAGATACTCATAAACAGGAGCAAATAATATTGTCAAAATAATTGCCCAGAAGATCGGTAATATAAAATCAATAATTAAACTTACAAATAGTAAACTAACTACTGTAAGTAGAATATAAAATGCATTGTGACTTTTCATTTGAACTTTGCGTTTAAATATTGTTTAAATAATTATAATGGTTTTAGTCAATATAGATTAATCTTTTATTTTGAATACAATTGTAGAGAATGTTTTAAGAGAAATTGAATTTCAAGCGGGTTTGGTGCTTGGAAGCTTTGGCATTAATGCAGATATAAAATCCATACAGGGTCTTTTAAATAAAAAATCAATAGATCCTGAATTAAAAGAAGCATCACATATTATTTTTAGAACACATTTTATTCGAAAAGCTTTAGAGCATAATGATGCTGAAGATGCTTGTTATAACTTAATGATGTTGTGGGATTATTGTTCTAAATCTAGTAAAAAAACATACAATACAATTTTAGTAGAATCTATTGATGATCTGCTAAAGGTTACTAGTAAAAATATAAAAACGGTTAAGAATAGGCATCTTAGAGTTTTAGAACTAAATAAAATGAACTGGTCTATTGATGCTATATCTGCTGATACTGGTTATTCGAGAAGGCAGATTTCAAGAGTGATTAACGGTCACACCAAGAACTAACAAAGAGTGGTTAAGTGGTCGGGACGAGAGGATTTGAACCTCCGACCCCCTGAACCCCATTCAGGTGCGCTACCAGACTGCGCCACGTCCCGGATTACTGAATTAGTCCAAGATTTCTATCAGATCTTGGACTTCTTGTTCAATGGATTTAAAAGTTGATTGTTTATTTTCTTCAGTAGTTTCATCTTCAATCAGTTTTTGTTTAGCACCTAGAATGGTGTATCCATCGTCATAAAGTAATTCTTTTATTTGACGAATTAATAAAACATCATGTCTTTGATAGTATCTTCGATTACCTTTTCTTTTAATAGGTTTTAGTTGTGAGAACTCTTGTTCCCAATATCTTAGAACATGTGGCTTTACTTCGCATAAGTTACTAGCTTCACTGATTGTAAAGTAACGTTTACCTGGAATAGCTGGAAGTTGTTGATTAATCAGATTCATGAGTTAGTGTTTTCACAGATTCCTTGAGCTTTTGACCTGATTTAAAGGTCACTACTCTTCTGGCTGTAATTTCAACATCTTCTCCTGTTCTTGGATTTCTACCAGGTCTTGACGATTTATTTTTTAGTTGAAAATTTCCAAACCCTGAAAGTTTGACCTCATGACCCTGTGATAGGGTTTCCTTGATATTATCAAAAAAAGAATCCACCAACTCTTTGGCTTCTCTTTTGTTTAAACCTATTTCATCATTCAGTTGTTTAACAATGTCTGATTTTGTTAATGTCATTCATTCTACCCTAAGTTTTAGATTAAATTTTTTGAGTATTTTTTTTGTAATCTTAGAAATGTTTGTGTCAATTTCATCATCGGTTAGAGTGCGTGATTTATTTTGAAAAATCAACCCTAAGGCGATACTTATTCGTCCTGTTTCTATCTTTTCGCCTTTATATACATCAAATACAATGATATTTTTTAGCCCTTCTATATTAAGTGTGTTGATTACTTTTATAATCTCTGATATTTCTTGTTCCTCACTGATGATTATAGAGATATCTCTCCTGGATGATGGAAAATATGTTTGCTCATGGTGAATAATTTTCTGTGATAATCTAAGAACTTCTTTATCAATTTCAAATAGGATGGGTTGTTCTGATAATTCAAGATCCATACATAATTCTGGGCTAAGTTCACCAATGTGCCCAATAGTATTACCATCTAAATTGATTGCTGCAGTTCTACCAGGGCAAAGCATTGGGTGAGTTGATTGATTATATTGAATTGTTGTATTGATCTTCAGTGAGGCAAAGAAGTGCTCTAAATCGCCTTTAATATCATAGAAATTAATAGTTTCTAATTTCGTTATCCACTGTTCATCCATTCGTAATCCATAACCAATACCTGCTAACATTTCTGCTTCTTGATTAGTCTTGTTTACATTTTTAAAAACTTTTCCAGACTCAAACAGCTTGATAGTTCTATGTTGTCGTTTTAGGTTATATGACAAATTATTTAGTAGACCCGGGAGTAAGGAAGATCTCATTATAGACATATCTATAGATAGTGGATTAGTGATGTCTATGGTATTGATGTGTTCCCCCAGCAGCGTACTCATCAAAGGACTGATAAAGCTATAGTTAATTACTTCAGAGTAACCAAGACTCAACATCAAGTTATTAATATGGTTAATTTTTTTAGATCTTTTGGATATTTTTTTTAATTTAATTTCTCCTTGTTCGTTTTGTTCTTCGATATTGTCGTACCCATTCAATCTTGCCAGTTCTTCTATAAGGTCACATTCCTGATTGATATCAAAGCGAAATAGTGGAGGAGTCACCATCCAACCACTATAGCCATAATCTTGCTCTTTGATTTCCATATTCAGTTTAGTTAAGATTTCTTTGATCCCATTGTTGGGAATTGTAATGCCTAAAATTTGGTGAATTCTCTTTTTGCGTAATAATATCGGAAGTCTTTTTGGGATTTCGCTACTACTAGTATTACTAATAACAGGACCATTTTTTCCTCCAGAAAATTCATTAATTAATTTACTTGCTCTTTCTATTGCATATTTTTGGATTGATGGATCAACACCTCTTTCAAATCTCAATCCTGATTCAGTATGAAGATTCAGAATTCTAGGTTTACCCATGATAGTTTCATTATTAAAATATGCTGATTCAAGCACAATATTCTTTGTATCGGTTTGAATGCCAGAGTCCTCTCCACCCATAATTCCAGCAATTCCAAGTGGTTTTGTAACATCTGAAATTAAAAGATAATTTTGATCAACAGTTTTAATGCTCCCATCCAGAAGGGTGATATTCTCTCTATCATGACCTCTTCTGACGATGAGTTTAGAGTCAATAGAATTTAGATCATATGCATGGAGCGGTTGTCCAGTTTCTAACATGACATAATTAGTAATATCTACAATAATGTTAACGGATTGAATGCCAGATGAGTTAAGTCTATGGGTAATGATTGAAGGTGTTGTTGTATTGACATCTATATCATTAATAATTCTCGTCACAAGTACTGGACAATCTTTTGGTGATTCTATTTTGATTTCTATCTCTTCGTTATGATCTATTGTCGTTTGAGTATTCTGATTAGATTTAAATTTCGAATTATTTAAAGCTGCCAGTTCCCTAGATACTCCCAGAACGCTATAACAATCTGCTCTATTTGGAGTAAGAGATATATCAAAGATTTCACCGGGCTCATCAAGAAGTTGACATTCAATGCCCGCCATAGTTAATTGAGTAACTATTTGCTCATTTGTGAGATTAATCTCACAGTATTCCTTAAGCCATTCTGCGGGTAGTTTCATGTTTATTTAAACTGTTCTAAAAAGTCTAGGTCATTATCGTAAAATAATCTTATGTCTTTAATTTCATGTTTAAGCATTGCTAGTCTTTCAACACCCATTCCAAATGCATAACCAGTATATGTTTCAGAATCAAGTTCTAACAAATCCAATACCTTTGGGTGTACCATTCCACATCCAAGTATTTCTAACCATTTACCATCTTCGGATAGGATATCAACTTCTGCCGAGGGTTCAGTAAATGGGAAATATGAAGGTCTAAATCTCAATTCCATTTGTTGTTCGAAAAAACAGTCAATGAATTGGTGTAATATGCCTTTGAGGTGAGTGAAGTTAATGCCTTGATCTATAACCAATCCTTCGATTTGGTGGAACATTGGTATATGAGTTAGGTCTGAATCACGTCTAAATACTTTTCCTGGAGCAATAATTTTTATTGGTACTCCTTGTTTTTCCATGCTTCTAATTTGAACGGGTGACGTATGTGTTCGAAGTAAAAGGTTATTATTGAAATAGAACGTATCATGCATGGCTCTCGCTGGATGATTTTCAGGAATGTTTAAAGCCGTAAAATTATGATGTTCATCTTCAATTTCTGGACCATCTTCAACTAAAAACCCAGCATTTAGAAAGATATTTTCTATATCTGACAATGTGGTTGTTATCGGATGCATTGAACCTGCTAGAGTTTTTCTTCCAGGTAATGTGATATCAATAGATCGTGTTGCGATATTTTTAGCTATTGTTGATTTTTTTAATTCAATTTTTTTAGTATTAACTTTAGCTTCTATTTGATTTTTTATGTTATTGATTTCTTGACCAAAGGAGGGTCTTTGATCTGCTTTCATTGAGCCCAATTTCTTTAATTGGGAGGTAATTTGACCTTTTTTACCTAAATACTTAACTCTTATTTCTTCAAGCTTATTAAGTGTTTTGCATTCTTCTATTTCATTAAGTGCATCATTTAATAGGTCTGACAAGTTAATCGTCATTATGACTTTTCTAAGGCAAGTTTTGCTTTATCTGTGAGTGCTCTGAAAGCATCTTCATCGTTGACGGCTAAATCAGCTAGTATTTTTCGATCAATATCAATATTTGCTACTTTTAAGCCATGCATGAGTTTACTGTAGGAGATATCACACATTCTAGCAGCGGCATTAATTCTAATTATCCATAGAGATCTAAACTGGTTTTTTTTCTTGCGTCTATCTCTATATGCATACTGTCCAGCTTTGATCGCGGCTTGTTTTGCAACTTTTATCAGTTTACTTCTAGCACCATAGTGTCCTTTTACTTTTTTTAGGACTTTCTTATGTTTTGCATGAGAAGTAACCCCTCTTTTTACTCTGGCCATTTTTAATTCCTTATCTTAACTATATGGTAATAATTTTTTAACACTCTTAAGATCACCAGCTGATATGAGAGAAGATGATCTTAAGTGTCTTTTTCGTTTGCTGCTTTTTTTTGTAAGTATATGATTCATGTGTGATGAACTTCTCTTATATTTACCGGTTCCGGTTTTTTTAAACCGTTTAGCAGCACCTCTGTTTGTTTTTAATTTTGGCATGTTATTTACCTTTTCTTTTTCACCATTTTAATTAGTTATGTTTTGGCGCAACTATCATAATCAGTTGTCTACCCTCACGTTGTGCTTCTTGTTCTATCGTAGCTATATGATCAATATCATCACACACTCTCTTTAGAAGGTTTTCACCCAGTTCAGCGTGTCTAAGTTCCCTACCTCTATATCTGAGGGATATTTTTACTTTGTCTCCTTGTTCTAAGAATTTCAATATTTTCCCTAATTTAACATTGTAATCACCGTCTTCGATTAAGGGTCTAAATTTAATTTCCTTTACATGTATAATTTTTTGTTTCTTTTTTGCACCCTGACTCTTCTTTTTCTTTTCAAAAACAAACTTACCAAAATCCATAACTCTGCAAACAGGTGGTGAGGTATTGGGGCTAACCTCTACCACATCCATTCCTTTGGAACGTGCTAATTCAATGGCTTCTTTAATATTTATTATTCCTATTTGACTTCCATCATTGTCAATTAAGCGAATTTCAGATGAATCAATTTGTTCATTTCTTCTGACAATTTTTTTTGCTGCGATAGTAAATCTCCTCTTTTAGTTGCTTTTATCTAGTATTTCTTTTGACAATTTGTTAATAAAATCATCACAGTCCAGGTTACCTAGATCATCTCCCTTTTGGGTGCGAACTGATATTTTATTATTTTTAACTTCTTGATCACCTACAATAATTAAATACGGTATTCTTTTTAATGTGTGATCGCGAATTTTAGAGCCTATTTTTTCGTTTCTCAAGTCAATTT
>CAXGBD010000020.1:0-18125 GCA_964008355.1 uncultured Gammaproteobacteria bacterium
GTACGTTGACAATTGGATAATCTCTTCCAACCATTTGGGCTATTCTTCTAGCATAGCAACCCGCCGCATTGACCACAGTTTCGGCAATAATGTTTCCTTTTTCGGTAATCACTTGCCACTCACCAGAGCTCATTGGCTTGATATCAAGAACCTGATTATGCCGTTGAATACTGGCCCCCATCTTTTTTGCACCATGTGCCATAGCATTGGTCAGTCCTGCAGGATCTGCATGTCCGTCATCGAGTGTCCAGGCACCAGCGATTACTCCTTCTGTGTTGATAAAAGGATTAATTTCTTTGATTTTGTTGCTATCAATTATTTCTAGACGAAACCCTATATTGCTAGCGATGCCCTTCATATAATGAAACCAATCAAGATCATCTTGCGTTAAAGCCAGCCTGATTCCACCCGAAGGATGCCAACTGACATACTGTCCCGTCAGTTCTTCCAATCGTGAATACAGCCAATTGCCGTAATTGTGAATTTTTGCAAGGTTGTAGTTGCCTACCATGCTGGGGCATTGTCCAGCTGCATGCCATGTGGAGCCAGAGGTGAGTTCACCTTTCTCAATCAGCAGAATATCTGTGCAACCTTCTTCTGCTAGATGATACAGTAATGACACTCCCATAATGCCACCACCAACAATTACAATCCGTGCTTGACTATCCATTTTCGTTTCCATTTTTTTCAATTAAGTGTGTTGAGGCTAATTCGCGAAGTGGTTCAGTGATTTTGAGAGATTTACGTGTTTGCAAATTAAAGAGCACACTGACACATTCAAGTGTAGCTGCCACCTCATTGCTCCCGATGTTGGTCATCTCGTAGAAAACCGTGATCGACTTGGTACCAATTTTAGTGAGACCAGCTCGGATTTCAAGAATATCACCAGCTGCCACTTCTGCTCGATAATCGATAGTATGTCGAACATCGGCCCATGCGATCTTGCCATCGGCATCGCTAGATCCAGTCCATCCAAAGACGGCATATAATAAGTGATAAGCGGCATCGTCAAACATCGCCACATAGTGGCGGGTGGTTAAATGTCCCAAAACGTCACACATCCATGGGTGTGACACACTTTTTTGTACCAGAATCATAATACCTCCATGGTGTATGGTTTTATTTGTATTTTTGACATCATCGTTATTAAAAATGTAAAGAAGTTATTTTAAGACATTTGCTGAGATTAGCATTGTTCTTGAAATCTGAAATTGATCAATATCAATTTAACTGTAATTAGCATTTCTATTTATGATGGTTTCTTGAGTCCAAGAGTCTGCCGTGCTTCTGCCGGTGTCTGCACAGTGCAACCCATTAATTGAACAATATTACAGGCCCGCTCCACCAACTGACCATTAGATGCAAAAACACCCTTTTCCAGATAGAGATTATCCTCAAGTCCTACTCGGACATTGCCTCCCAGCAATACGGCTTGGGCCACCATTGGCATTTCCATCGCTCCGGTACCAAATCCAGCCCAATTACAATCATCTGGTAGTGCATCAACCATAGCCTTGAATGAACTCGTATTGGCCTCAGCCGCCCAGCGAATACCAAGACAAATTTGAAACAAGGGTGGGTTGTCCAATAATCCTTGTGCAATCAAGTGTTTTGCAAATGACAATTGACCAAGTTCAAATACCTCAAGCTCCGGTTTGACGCCGATCTCCTGTAGTCTTCTGGCACCTTGCTCCAACATGTTAGGTGAGGATATATACACATAGTCACCCTCTGCGTAGTTAAAAGAGCCACAATCCAGAGAGCAAATTTCCGGTAGGAGTTCTTCAACGTGCACTATGCGTTCCATCATTCCAACACAATCAGTATCATCACCAAAATTCATTGGTTCATTATCAGGACCTAAGAAAAGATCCCCTCCCATACCGGTAGTGAGATTAATGATGACATCCACATCATTGCTGCGAATACGTTCTACGACTTCGCGATAGAGTTCGACTCTGCGGCTTGACTTGCCAGAATCGGGTTCCCGTACATGGATATGAGCAATTGCAGCTCCAGCTTTTGCGGCCTCAATTGCTGCTGTCGAGATTTCCTCTGGCGTCACCGGGATTGCAGGATGTTTACCTACCGAATCTCCAGACCCGGTTACGGCACAGCTAACAATCACACTGCGGTTCATTCTCCAACTCTCCTGTTTGTCTTCACTAAAAAGGTCTGCCTATGTTAATTGTTGTTCTATGCAAATTATTGTAACAAAAAAAAAGGACGAGCAATGGCTCGTCCTTTTAGTATTGTTGCAGTGAAACTTAGAAGTTATAGGTCAGACGTGCTCCAACTATTTTAGTCTCACCCAGATAGATGGCATGGGCACCAGAGGTCAAAGGTACATCAAAACCACCGACTGCAATTTTCTCATCACCGAGGTTTCTACCATAAAGCATGACTTCCCACTTGTCTGTGCGTATACCAGTACGGGCGTTAACTCGCTCAGTGGCTGGTTGATAATCAATAGGATCATTATCACCGGTGTAGGTATAGGCATCTACAAAATTAACATCAAAGCTGAAGAACCATTCCATGTTTCCACCACCAATGCTTTTAGTATAATCGGCAAAGAGAGAACCATTGTACTTACCAGCTCCACGTGGCTCACCAGATAGATCCTGGTTGCCAACGGCCATGTAACCTGCACCATCCCAGATCGCTCTACATTTGCCAATAGCAAGATTTGGACCATAGTCAGTGACGTGTATGTTTTGATAAGCGTATGCTGTAGGATTGAGCGGATTACCTGTTGGATCCATGGCTCTGAAAGTTGCTAGTTGCTTCTCAGTACACGCTGCGGCTTCGAATTTATCAAAGTTTGCATCAAGATATGCAACATTGAGACCAATTCTTAAATCATTGGTTGCTTGCCACAACAGATCCATCTCGATGGTGTCTACCGTTGATGAAGCAGCATTGCCAACAACAAAACCCAAACCAACAAATGTGGACACCTGCTGGTCATTGTATTCTGCGTGAGCAGCAGCCCAGTTGAATTGAACTGAGCCCTCAGCAAAAGTGTGTTTGCCGCCTATTTCATAGGAGACTGCAGTTTCATCATCGTATTCAAAACCAATTCCAGGTTCGGTAGGATTCGGAACAGCTGCTCCGCCTACGAGGGAGAATGTTGGATTCTGGTCGTCAGCTGCATTGAAGCCACCACTTTTGTAACCTTTGGAAAAACTGGTATAAAACATATGATCATCCGAGATTGTCTTCTCGATCACTATGGAAGGTAACCAATGACTGGTTTCTCGCTCTGGAATATTATCGAAGTTATGAGCATATGTATCAAAGCTGGCAGCCATGATTGCAGCTAGGAAGGCATTGCTGTTACAGGTCTGGAGACCGGTAGTATCAGCACCCAAACAGGTTCCAGCACGGATGTGTTTATTCTCCTCTACGTAACGCACACCAAAAGTTATTGCAAGGTCTTCCTTCATTTGCTGAGTGCCTTGAAAATAGACTGCCTTGGCTTCAGTTTTTTGATTCCAGTAACCGATTCGAGTGGCATGATCAAAGATCGTTTGATAAGCAGCAGGAGTTCCTGGTAGGACTCCAAGTGAAATTAGATAAGCAGCCGTTGGATCATTGATTGAACCATTTAGATAGAACATTGGCAGTCCCATTGCTGTCAGGTTAGCTAGAGGAATGTTCAAGATTGATGGCTGTCCAATCATTCCCATGAGTCCACCTATGGTTCCATCAAGATCAATCAAGCGTTCAATGTCTTGCTCCTGACTGTCCCAATAGGTACCAACAATGAATGAAAAATCACGGTCAGCAGGGGATGCAATCTGGAATTCTTGACTGGTTTGATCATATGTCGACCAGTCATCCCTTGAGACCAGAACAATGGCTGCAAAGTCTGCATCGATACCATCTACGTATTCATATTCTGCACGCCCTGTGGTCGATGTAAACGTATAGCCATCACCAAATTCCAATTCAATATTAAGTGAGGTGTCTTGGATTTGGGTATCGGTTCCTACAGGTACTTTACCGATTACATTGGTCGTACTACCAGCGGTTCCGGCAGCTCCCCAATTTTGGTCATGATAGCCAATGACGTTACCAGCAGCAACGGCTGCAGGTAAACTGGCATGGAACATGTTGGTGAGTAAAAAAGCCAGACCTGAGGTTGCAGTGGGTGGCGATGCCATTTCCCAATGTTTCATTGCAACGGTATTACCTGTTCGTACATGATCCCCATCGGTATGTTTGAAATGAACACTTAAATTATCATTGGGTTCCCACGCACCGCTGATGCGGATCAGGGTTTCATCAGTTGTTGGACCTGAATTTCCTAAATAGAGATTGTCAATATAGCCATCGTCCTCACGATCTTTAAAGGCGAAGCGGACTGCAAACGTATCACTGGGGGAAAAGTGTATATTACCTTCAACTAGTTGCCCCTCATTGTCTTCTGAGGCGACTGCTATCCTGCCACCAAAGTCTTCACCCACTTTAGCTTTTGCTGAAATCACATTCACTGCTCCAGCGAGGGTATTTTTTCCGAACAAGGTTCCTTGTGGTCCTCTGAGGACCTCCACTCGCTCAATATCAAAAAGTCCATTACGATATTGGCGTCCTTTAGCCAAGTGAACCCCGTCCACAAACAAACCAACAGAGTTTTCAAACGATTGGTTAGCACCAATTCCAACACCACGCATTGATGCGATAGTACTGATTGCGTTTTCTGAAACACTGAAATTAGGAATGTAGGTAGACAGTTGTGTAAAACTGTGGATAGCTGCCTTCTCGATTTTCTCACCACTAATCACACTGACTGAGACCGGCACGTCTTGAAGACTGATCTCTCTTTTCGTTGCCGTTACGGTAATTTCTTCTAACTCAGCAGCAAAAGTATTAACAGTTGAGATGCTAATGGCTATTACTAAAAGAAAGATTGAATTAAACAATTTTCTCATTATTTTCCCCTCTAATCTGCGATGGAACAGTTGCTCATTTTGAAACGTACGAACCAGAGCATGCTATCGCGATAGTTAATAATAAAGATATAATGCCAATAGTTAGACCACTTGGCAAAAGAAAATAGTTCATAATAACCGCAATTTTTAGATATTTTAGTCTAAGTAATTGATATATATAATAAATCTGATTTTTTTAACAATTTTTAAGCTGTTTTTTTTTTAAAAAATCTTTAAGGAAGTGTAGTATCTAGAACTTAACGTTTACAAATGAGTCATATACCAATAAAAAACAGTCTTGCAGACCTATACCGTTGGAGGGTTAAACAATCACCCAATGAGATAGCATTTAAGTTCCTCGACAGAGAGACCACCTATATAGAACATGATCATTTTGCCAATAAAGTGGCACAAGGACTGATTGCGGAGGGATGCAAACCGAATACCCGTGTCGCCTTTCTGGCTAAGAATTCTGACTATTATTGTGAGCTGCTCTATGGATCCTTAAAGTCTAGAACCGTACTGGTTGGAATCAATTGGCGACTGGCAGCACCTGAGACTGCTTTTATCCTAAATGATTCACAAAGCGAGATTCTGTTTGTGGGACCTGAGTTTTATGATCTTGTAGAACAAATTGAACATGAAATCCCTTCTGTTCGGAAAATCATCACCATGGAAAACAATCATGGCGACTGGGTAGGCTATGAGTCGTGGCGGGATGTACAACAAGACCAAGATCCATTGTTGGCTGGTCACTTGGATGACGATATGATCCAGCTCTATACCTCTGGAACCACTGGTCACCCCAAAGGGGTTCAATTGACCAATTCTAATTTGCTGGCTGCCACACCCATGGTTCAAAACACTTGGGGCAGAGACTGGCATGAAGGTTCAGTGAATATGGTCTGCTCACCGGTGTTCCACGTTGCGGGTAGCAATATTGCCATCATGGGTTTTATTTTCGGCTGCAAAAATATCATCATCCCTGCACCTGAACCTGGCATAATTCTTGAATTAATTGAAAAAGAAAAAATTGAACTGGGACTTATGGTCCCGGCATTGATTCTGTTTATATTACAACACCCAGATTCAACAAAGACTGATTTTTCCTCATTAAGACAGGTTGTCTATGGAGCCTCTCCCATTGCTGAAGACACTTTACTAAAAGCCATGGAAGTGATGCAGTGCGACTTTTGGCAAGTCTATGGGTTAACCGAAACCTCGGGTCTTGGAACCACCATGCTGCCTAAATATCATGATCCGTCTTTGAATAAACTCAGATCCTGTGGACAAGTCTATCCTGGAATCGAGGTGAAAATTGTTAACTCCAAAGACCAAGAATTAGATGTAGGAGAAGTCGGTGAAATTTTAATCCATTCTGCCAGCAACATGAAGGGCTATTGGAATAGACCGGATGCCACTGCTGAATCAATCAATGATAACTGGTTTTATACCGGCGATGCTGGTTATCTTGATGAGGATGGGTTTCTCTATATACACGATAGAGTCAAAGATATGATTATCTCAGGGGGGGAGAATATCTACCCTGCTGAAGTGGAAAATGCTTTAATGGGTCATCCTGAAATTGCGGATGCTGCTGCGGTTGGAGTACCGGATGAGGACTGGGGTGAGAGTGTTAAAGGATTTGTCATTCTCGCAGCAAACTCTTCACTAACAGAAGAAGCAATCATTGAATACACTAGAGGTCAAATTGCCCACTACAAGTGCCCTAAATCAATTCACTTTATTGAGGAAATGCCTCGTAACCCATCGGGTAAAATTCTTAGAAAAGATCTAAGAGCGCCCTTCTGGGAAGACTATGAAGGAAATGTCTCGTGATATAAGATCTGCTGTGTTTGTATCTACAAACTTAATGCTAATTTAAGAAAAAAAAGGATAAACAAATGGAATTTGAAACGGTTATTTATGAAGTAGATAATAAAGTTGCAACTATCACTCTCAACCGTCCAGATAGTCTCAACGCATTCAATAGTCAAATGGTGCTGGACCTGAGGGAGGCAACTGATGCAGCTTACAAAGATAGTTCCATACGATGCGTTATCATAACCGGCAATGGTAAAGGCTTCTCAGCAGGTGCGGATCTAAAAGAAAACATGACTCAACCAAACGACCCTAATGCGGTAGAGAAAGGACTGCTTGAAGGCTACAAACCGGTCTTTATGAACATCATCAATATGCCAAAACCGGTGATTTCTGCAGTTAACGGACCTGCTGCTGGAATCGGCTACAGTTTTGCCATGGCCTGTGATTTAACATTGATGTCAGAAGAGGCCTACCTGCTATCAGCATTCAGTAATATTGGAGTGGTACCCGACGGTGGAGCCAACTGGATGTTAACCAATGCGGTTGGCTATAAATTAGCCTATCAGCTAGCTATTGAAGGTGAAAAAATTCCAGCCTCTAGATGCTTGGAACTGGGACTTGCCAACAAAGTAGTCCCCAGTGATAAGCTGCTCTCGGAAGCCAAGGATTGGGCAACAAAACTATCACAAAGATCACCTCAGGCTTTGAGTCAAACGAAAAAAATAATGCGTGAGGCTCTCAACAGTACCTTTGAAGAAATGTTCTCAATCGAAGCTAAAATTCAAAACCAGTTGATTGGTTCTGCTGACAATATAGAGGCAGTGACGGCTTTTATAGAGAAACGAGCACCGAAATTCAAAGACTAACGGACTGGAAATATCGATTAACTTCTCAGAGCATCAAGAACCAAAGGTGCCAGTTCAATTTCAAGAGAATACAAAATGGGGGTGATACGATCACCCAGTTCACCATAACGGTTTTTTATTTCAGCTGCGAGTGCTTCTGGAGTCTCAGCAACCACTGCGAAGGTATTGAGAAGATCGTCATCAATCAATTTTCCCATTTCTTGCCACTGTCCTTTTTTCGATAAAAGATTTAATTCTTTACTGAGATCCCCTACTCCATGGGTTTCTAGCACCGCTCGATAATTTGGAGTCGATGCGTAAAACGCGACCTGTGCTCGGCAAGCTTTAATGGCCTTCTGATAGGATTCTTCGGTCATGCCAATCGCGGTCATTATACTGATTGATAAATCAAAATCTGAGCGACTCTTTCCTGTTGAAGCCAACGCTTTCTCCACGATCGGCATGGTGACTTCTTTGGTATATTTAGGGGTATTTAAGGGATGCCCTAAAAGACCATCCGCCGCTTCAGCAACTGCTTGGGTCATCAATGGTCCTACAGCTGCGACATAAATTTTGGGAAGCCCATGGGGATTGGGACCAGGATTAAAAAAAGGAGTCATCAGGGTGTGAGTATAGAAATCTCCTCTGAAATTTAGCTTAGTGCCATTCTGCCAACAATCCCAAATAGCCTGGATTGCGAGAATCATTTCTTTCATTCTGGCAGCAGGACTCGACCATGGCATCGAAAAACGCTTGGTAATGTGTGGCTTGATCTGCGATCCAAGACCTAAAATAAATCTTCCCTCTGAAATCAGGTTAAGATCATAGCCAATGTTGGCTAGGATCATTGGATTTCTGGCAAAAGCCACGGCGATTGATGTTATTAAATCTATCTTCTTGGTTGCCATGGCAGAAGTGACTATTGGAAAGAATGGGTCATTCGGTCCTTCAAAGGTAAAGGCTCCATCGAAACCTGCATCTTCTAGTAGCTTAGCAGCAGGTCCAGCCTCTAGAGGATTTGTCGTTGGTATTCCAGCATCTATTTTCATTGTACCCTCCTGATATTTGTTACCGATGACACTCGATTTAAAACTATAGTCATTCACACTCACCTATTTTTTAATCATAATTAGTATACTTGAGTCTTTTTTGAGATCACTAACAATAATAAATAAGGTAACTAGTTATGAGAAATGTAGAAAATATGGTCGTCATGATAACAGGTGCAAGTTCGGGCTTTGGAATGGTGGCTGCAAAAATGCTGGTAGAGAAAGGAGCTAAAGTTATTTTAGGAGCCAGAAGGGAAGACAGATTAGAAGCTTTAAGTAAAGAACTAGGTGAGGAAAATGTTGCCTACCAGGTAATGGATATCACTGACAAAAATCAGGTTCATGCTTTAGCTGCATTGGGAATAAAAAAGTTTAATCAAATTGATGCCCTGGTCAATAATGCTGGAATAATGCCCCTGTCATTATTGAATGCTGGTCGTACCGATGAGTGGGATCAGATGATTGATACAAATATTAAAGGAGTACTCTACGGTATCGATGCCACTTTGAATCATATGCTGGAAAGAGGTGATGGAATTATTATAAATATTTCTTCAGTTGCAGGTCTAAGGGTGTTTGAAGGCTGTGCCGTTTATTCGGGCACAAAGTATGCTGTCCGAGCTATCAGTGAGGGCCTGAGAATGGAGACTGCAGGAAAAATTCAGGTGACGTGTATTTATCCAGGCGCTTTTCAAACAGAACTAGGCGCTTCTATTAAGGATCCTTCAATGTTGGAAACACTCATGAAAAGTGGTTTGGGTGAAATTGCACAACCAGCTGAAAGAGTAGCCGAATCAATTCTCTTTGCTCTCCAACAGGAAAATGATGTTGCTGTTAACGAAATTGTTATCAGACCTAAAGCACAACCAACCTAATTCTAACTATAATAAGGAGATTCAAATGTCTAATGAATGCGCAACAGGAAGCTGTCTTTGCGGAGCAGTAACCTATGAATTTGATCAGTCGAGTTTAATTTCTGCACACCATTGTCATTGTTCAGATTGTCAAAAATCCACAGGCAGTGGCAAGGCTACAATACTGCTACTACCTTCTGAAGTTATTCAGATGGAAGGAGAATTACAGTTTTATGTAGCAACAGCTGAGAGCGGTCGTCATATAAATCGAGGATTCTGTGGAAAATGTGGGTCCGGTATTTTGAGTTTTATCGAAGAAATGCCGGGAATGAAGTTTGTAAAAGCCGGCACTTTAGATGATTCCTCATGGCTGAAGATCGATTCAAATTTTTACAGTTCATCGGCAAACACGTGGTCGCCTATTGATGAGGATATCCCAAGTTTTACCCACAACCCTGACCAAGTTTAAACAACTGAAGATAAATCTATATTAGAAAACAATACGCCAGTCGCTCGCTCAATGTTCTAAAAGTTTTGCAGTTGTGCCGCTTCTTCTCTGATCAGTTCAGGGCCGCCTAAAAGCTGTCTATTGATTCCAATTCTCTTAAACCAATAATGCAGCCCTAATAAATCAGTAAAACCCATACCACCGTGAACTTCGGTAGCTGTTTTTGCAATGGAAGTGGCCACTTCTGAAACGTGCGCTTTAGTATGGCACGCGAAAAGTCTTGCCTCTTCAGGAATATGATTTTGACAATGAGCTGAATACCATACCATTGAATAACAGGGCTCAAGGTCTGCAGCCATTTGGGCACACATATGTTTTACAGCCTGGAATGAGCCCACAGGGCGGCCAAATTGTTTTCTCTCTTTTGCATACTCCACCGATTTATCAATCATCACTTGTGCCGCTCCTAGGGAATCTGCGGCGATCATTACACGTCCTGCATCAATGATTTTTCTAATGGGATCTTGATCTTCCATTGATCCTTTGAGGATCTCTGTGGGAACGTCCTCTAACACTAATTCAAGTGAGGTTCGTGTTTTATCAATTGTCATCAGTGGTATTTTAGTTATTCCTGAATCTTTTGCATCGACTACAAAAAGCACCCCTTTGTTGTCTGACAATAGATAATGTGTTGCTCCAGCTCCATCGATCACAAAAAGAGTCCTTCCACTGGCTTTACCCGATTCCAAAACAATGCCTGCATCCTCTCTTGCTCCAATGAATTCTGTGACCCCTATTCCAAAACGCATCTTGGAGTTAGCCATAGCGCTCAAGTATTCATCTTTTTGATCACCCGATCCAGCTTCCATAATTGCAAGGGGTGCCATAATGTGGGAGCCGATGTAGGTTGCCGGTGCAATACCTGAACCGAGAGATTGTGATACAGCTGCAGCAAACAATAAATCCAATCCAAGACCACCAAAATCCTCAGGGATAATGAGTGCATTGACACCAAGATCAAGCAGTCCTTGATGGATGTCTTGTGTTAAGTTTTCATGATTCCCATTGGCATACTCCCTGATTGATTCAACTGGAGCAGCATCATTGAGAAATTTTAATAAGCTTTCCTGGAAAAATTCTTGTTCTTCTGAGAGTCCAAAATACATGGCTAGGCTTCCTTCACTTTAGGTGCTTTTGGAAGTCCGAGACCTCGTTCAGCAATGATATTTTTTTGTATTTGACTGGTGCCACCACCAATGATTAATCCCAAATACATCATATAAGCAAACTGCCAACTGCCATCATCCCTAAGGTTGGAACTGTCCTCATAAAGCGTTCCCAGCTCTCCCATCACATCGATCCCCAGGCCTTCCAGCTCATACCTGAGTTCTGTTCCTATTAGTTTTAGGACCATGATGCCAAGCATAACGTCTTTTCTTTTATTCAGTCGAGCTGACAACAATCTTAATCCATGGTTCTGAAAAGCCAGAACCCGACCTTGAATTTTCATCGCTCGATCACGGAAAACGGGCTTATCTATGATTCTCGTACCATCAATAGTCTCGTTCTTCATCAGCTCAAGTAGTTGACTCAACCTACTCACAATCAGCTCTGGATCTCCCAGAGAGCCCCTCTCATGAATCAGTGTTTTATTTGCTACCAGCCAGCCCTGGCCTCTTACACCAACGATGTTACCAGCAGGGATCCTTACATCAGTAAAAAAGACTTCGTTAAAACTGGCATTCAGGGTCATGTCAACCAGGGGTTTTATTTCAATACCAGGGGTGTCCATTGGAATTAATAAATAACTGATCCCTTGATATTTTGGTGCATCTGGTTCGGTTCGGACCAGACAAAACATCATGTCTGCATATTTGGCAGTGCTGGTCCAGATCTTTTGACCGTTGATGACCCAACTGTCCCCATCCAAAACACCTTTAGTCTGTAGGCTGGCCAAATCGCTGCCTGAATTTGGCTCCGAGTAGCCTTGGCACCAAATCATTTCAAAAAAGAGCGTTGGTTTAATGTATTTTTGTTTTTGCTCTTCTGTCCCTATTTCAAGAAGTGTGGGCACTAAAAAATCGATGCCCTGTCCCCGGGTAGCAACTGGAACCCCTGCTTTGTTGAATTCAGAGTTGATTATTTTATTCTTCAGAATATCAATGGTTCCACCATAACCACCATATTCTTTAGATATCTCCCTTGCAAAGTATCCGTGCTCTATCAGAATTTTCTGCCATTCTGAACGGGTTATAATCAGGCTATTTTTGTTATCTGATTTTTTACCTCCCCCCACTGGAACTTGCGAAGAATCCAGAGCGTCGCTAAACTCTAGACCCTGGTATTTTTTACAGAAATCTTCGACTTCCTTGCGAAAATCTTCGTATTCAGGACCATAATCAAGATTCATTTTATGTTCTCATTGAGTCAAATTTATACCTTTTTAGGAACACCCTTTTCTGATACTTCATTATCATGATGTTTTTTTGCTTCAATGAGTTCTGGCATCAATTTATCGAGTTGTCCTATAGTCCAAAGATTCTCTGTTGTGAAAGATTTTATGACTGCAGGTTGTTGCATGATCCCCAGTATCCCTGCCTCAGAATGGATTATTTGAGATGTCACATTGTCAGCAGCCTCTGAACACAACCAAGTGACCACGGGAGCGATTTGCTCAGGTCCTTGAGTCCAATCATTTTCATCATATTTTCCTCCTACTGCCTCAATTAGATCAAGAGTCATTCTTGTTGCTGCGCCAGGAGAGATGATGTTGACAGTACATTTATACTTAGCAACTTCCAAGGCAAGTGATCGGGAAAATCCAGCTATACCTGCTTTGGCAGCACCATAATTCGTTTGTCCAAAATTCCCATAAAGACCAGACACGGATGACATGTTGATGATACGGCAATCTAAGCGGTTGCTGTCCTTGATGTACCTCACAAAAGGACGGCTGCAGTTGTAATGTCCTTTCAAGTGGACATCGATTACCCCATCCCATTCGTTTTCTTCCATCTTGTAGAGTGTTCTATCTCTTAAGATGCCTGCGTTATTAACCAGAATATCCATTGCACCGAAGGCTTCTATGCAAGTTTGGAAAATATTATTTCCCCCTTCCACCGTAGCCACTGAATCATAATTTGCTACGGCTTCTCCGCCTAACTCTTTGATTTCTTCTACCACCGCATCTGCTATGGTACCTTCACCAGTACCATCTCTGTCCCCACCTAAATCATTGACAACTACTTTTGCACCTTGATTCGCAAAGTTTAAACAGATTCCCCTACCAATGCCTCTGCCGGCTCCGGTGACCACAGCAATTTTATCTTTTAATACACCCATCATTTTTCCTTCTCTTAATTATTTATAAGTTCATTTTATTCATCTTTCTTGCTTTTCCATTGCGGTTCTCGTTTTTCAAAGAATGCGGCAATGCCCTCTTTTGCATCTTCGGTCCCTAAGCATTTGTTTAGTTGTTTTTGCAAATATGGAAGTGCGTCGTCAAACGCCATAGCATCTTGACGATTATAAGCTTCCAAACCTATTCTCATAGTGTTCGGTGGCAGGTTTGCAAAATCGTTTGCCAGCTTACTAACAGTTTCATCAAGCTCATCTTTAGCCACTGCTTGGGTAATTAAACCGTATTTCTCAGCGGTTAGTGCATCGATTGTCTCTCCTCTCATAATAAAATCCAAACCTTGTCTCTTGGGCATCACTCTGAACAATCCTGCCATTACCATAAACGGCCAGATGCCTCGTTTGATTTCTGGGGTTGCAAACTCTACATGATCTGCTGCAATTGCGTGGGTTGCGTTACAGATCATCAACAGTGCCCCAGCATAAGCTGGTCCTTGGATCTTGCAGATTAATGGTTTACACAAGTTACGTATTAATAAACTGACGTTTGATGTATCCCCAAGTTTAGGTACGGTGGAAGTTGTTTGTTGTTCTTTGCCTAACATTCCACCCAAATCTCCCCCAGCACAAAAAACATCTCCTTTGGCTTGAATGATGACTACTCTGACATTGCTTTCCTGCGATGCATAGGAAAGAGCATAGGTTATCTCATTCCCCATAACCGTGTTGATCGCATTGCGTTTTTCTGGTCGATTTAGGGTAATCGACAGTATGTGTCCATCGATGTTTACTTCAATTGCCTCAAAAACCAATCCTTCAAGAGATAGCGAATTTGTTGAATCATTCATTTACAGTTCCTCAATAATTTCTACTGGTACATCAATCAATTTGGCCCCTAAATATTCACCAAGAGATTTTGCTTGTGCATCTATCCTGGTACTGGAAGAGACTCCGTCTTGCAAGATCTCGTGGATGTAGAAGTTTAAGGACTTAATATTGGTAAGCTCGTATCTATCAATCGGAAAGTTGGCTATGTCAGGGAGTAGTTGTTTCAGTCGGTCAACAGTCAGAAAATGATAAAGAAATTCAAAGGCTCTGTCAGTTTTAGCCCAAACACCAAGATTAGCACAACCGCCTTTATCACCAGATCGTGTACCGTAGATTCTTCCAAAATGGATTTGTTGGTGATGCTCACTCACCAATGGGAGAATCTTTTGTGCTTCTTTCTGATATGTATGTTCATCCAGTCCCAGTTGATTGGTCGGGGTAATTTTCACTGTTTGTTCGCCAATATGAACGCTTTCCTTAATATGTTTTGAATCGATTAAAGCCGGCCAATAACGAATGAACGGGGCTCCTGAACCGGGTGGTGATTTACCAAAGAATCCTGGATAATTTGCAAGCGCCAATTCAATATATTTGGCAGTGAACATTCTACCCACTTTGTTTGGATCTTTTGATGTGACGTTGATCCGTAAGGATGCCATCGCCTCCTCGTTGCTTTGCGGGTTTTCTTTTTCCTGTCTGTGAAGCTCAATAGAAACATCATCAAATTGCTCTTTACCGCCTAATAAATCAAATAGTGCCTCGGTAAATATTTTTACTTTTTGTTCAATATCCAAGCCGGTTATGATCAACTCTATTCCATTTCGATAACCCCCTGCAAGGTTAATGCAGACCTTATGAGTAGACGGCGGACTACTACCCTTGCATCCCGTAACACGGACCCTGTCGTCACCTACCTGTTGCATTTTTAAGGTATCAAAATGGGCAATTACATCTGGATTCAGATACTCCGGTGCAGCAATCTCATAGAGTAGTTGGGCCGTTACGGTACCTATGGAGACAAGGCCGCCTGTACCGGGGTGTTTGGTAATGGTAAAAGCGCCATCCTCCTCTATTTCAGCAATGGGATATCCTATATCTTTAAAAGTAGACACTTCCTCAAAGAACGAGTAATTTCCACCGGTTGCCTGAGCACCGCACTCGATGATATGACCAGCTGCCAATGATCCGGCAAGGGCATCGTAATCATCTCTTTGCCAATTAAATTTCCAAGCTGCAGGTCCCATGGTTACAGATGCATCAGTAACTCTGGGGCAAATCACTATGTCTGCGCCCAAATCCAATGCCTCTTTAATTCCCCAACCACCAAGATAAGTATTTGCACTCAGAACTTTACAGTCGGATTGTGCCAAAGGTATTTTTCTATCAATATTATCCAATAGCTCACCTGCAGCTTGGAGTTGTTCCAGTTCTTCAACTAAATCATCCCCATCAATATAGGCAACAGTTGCATCGACATCCAATTCGGTAAGGATGGTTTCAACTTCCTTTGCCATTGATTTTGGATTGAGACCCCCTGCATTGGAAACAATTTTAATCTTCTGGTCTTTGCACGTTTTTGCTATGTCTTTAAGTTGTTTCAAAAACGTCCCCACATATCCCTTGTCTTCACCTCTTTGTAATTTTTGTGAATACAGAATAGCCATGGTTAGTTCAGCGAGGTAATCTCCGGTTAGGACATCAATGGGACCTCCCTCAACCATCTCTTTAGCAGCAGAGAGTTTGTCACCATAATAACCACTGCAATTAGCAATTCTTATGCTGTCTTTAGCCATAAATTTTCCTCATTTTCGTTCCAGGCTTGCCAAGATTAGATCGGCCACTAAATGTGCTGAGTCCTCAGGTGTGTTCTCTAGTTCTTGTTGGAAGCTGTCCTCTTGAAAAAAATAATCAGAAATCAAAACAGGCACAACACCCAGTGTAATAGCCACCACATGGGTGTCTGTATCCTCTATTTCCTTATGCTTAATCGCTTCATCGAGTAATTCTTCAATTTGACTAATAAAGTAATCTCGATGGTAATCAATCATTTTCTCAACGCCTTTGATTCTATTGAGATCTTTATGAAATTTCCTAAGTCTTGGTCCAACAGCTTTATATCCAATCTCAATGTATTTTTTTAATTTAGACAGTGGTGACTGGATTTCCTGTATCGATGCACTGGCCTCTTGACCTACATTGGTAAGCAAGCGATGCATCTGTGATGTAATCAAATCTTCTTTGCTCGGTGCTATTTCGTACAACGTCCTCAGTGAAACTTTCAATTTAGCAGCAATATCTGCCATGGTTAAACCTGAAATTCCTTGTTCGAGGAGTTCTTCAAAATCCTCAATTACTTTTATATGCTTGGCAGCTAACTTGATTGGGGATTTTAGTTTTCTTGAAGATGCAATGGTCATGATTATCTTTTTTACTCAATTATCATTAAAACAGCCCCATAGTCCAACTGGTCATTTTCTTGAACGAAAAGCTCTGCAATGATCCCGTCTTCATTGGCTTTGACATTGTGGTTCATTTTCATCGCCTCGATCATGAGTAAATTATCACCAGCTTTAACTCGGTCTCCTTTTTTTACATGAAGCTCAACAACTTTTCCTGGCATTGGTGAAACAAGAGAGCCCTGCTGTTCCTGTTCTTGGGAAGAGACAAATCTGGGTTGGATGTTAAGTAGTTTATTGCCACCTAGGCATTGAACCAGCAGCTGATCACCCTCCATAGTGACACTTGATAGAGTTCTAACGCCGTCAATTTCTATATCCACCTCTGACTCACACCAATGATGCACTATTGCCTGCTGCAAGTTGTCCACAGTAAAAGATCCATCACGATTTCTTTTGTAGTGGATTTCAAGCAATCGGTCATCCATCTCAAATACAATTCTCTGATCAGGAAGCCTCGCATTGTTCCACCCAGAAGGCATGTTCTCCAACACAACTGCCTGTGACCTATTTAATCCTTGGAGCCAGAGTGCGGCGGTAATGGCAACAAATCTTTGTTGATCATCTTCAAGAACCAGAGATCTGGAAGGACTAAATTCATCAATGAAACCCGTTGTGGTATTGCCTTGGATAAATTCTTTATGTCGCAGTACATTGGCCAAGAATTCCACATTGGTAACAAATCCACCAAAGTGAGTATTCTCAAGTTCACTAGCAAGCTTTCTGGCAGCATCCAGTCGGGTTGAACCATGTGCTATTACTTTGGCCAATAGGGGGTCAAAATCTGTTCCAATCAACATCCCTGCCTCCACTCCTGAATCCCACCGAATCCCTGCTTTTGGTTTAATTTGGTTGGCAATGAGCTTACCAGTGGATGGAAGGAAATTATTTTCAGGGTCTTCAGCATAAATCCTTGCCTCTATGGCATGTCCATCCCAAACAACGTCTTGCTGGGTAATATTTAATTCTTGGTTACCTGCGATCAGTAATTGCTGCTCAACGATATCAATCCCGGTCACTTCCTCGGTAACTGGATGCTCAACCTGGAGCCTTGTATTCATTTCCAGGAACCAGAACTTACCGGTTTCATCATCAAATAGAAATTCAATAGTTCCAGCTGATTGGTAATTGATCTTCTTGGCCAAGGAAATGGCTGCATCACCAAGTTGTTCTCGCAGTGCTGAATCCAATCTTGGAGATGGCGATTCTTCAATAATTTTCTGATAGCGTCTCTGGATTGAGCATTCCCGTTCACCAAGATGGATGATGTTACCATGATGATCGCCCAATATTTGGATCTCGATATGTCTAGATTTCTTGATATAACTTTCAAAAAATATGGTACCGTCACCAAAAGCTTGTTGTGCTTCACCTTGAGTTATTTTGATCGAATCTGCCAAATCCTTTGCGTTGTTGACAATCCGCATTCCTTTACCACCACCTCCAGCTGATGCCTTGATTAATAATGGAAACCCAATTGAATCAATGTCTGCTTCTGTTAAAGCAATGGGTAATGATGGCAAGCCT
>CAXGBD010000021.1:0-17185 GCA_964008355.1 uncultured Gammaproteobacteria bacterium
GCATTACTATGTGGAGCATGATAATCCACCAGATTCACTGATGACTGCTGCGAATTCTTTTGATGCACTTCTAAAACTCAATATCTAAATGATCTCTACAAGAGTCACAATTTTCCTTGGGTAACTTTTACTCTCCATAGAACCAAAACGCATACAATTAGGCAATAAATAAGCGCTTCCGTTTCAATTGTTTTGGTATTCCAATAATAATGCCAGGCTCCTAAGACAGCAGAGCTGTATACAATGCCGCTGATTGTTGATCTATTTTTCTTATACCAAGGCTGCAAACTTTTAAATGACACTACTCCTACAGAAAGCAGGCATAGGAAACCTCCCCAACCAACAATAAGGTAAGGAGTCTCTATGATATCAACGATGACAATTTTTAAGTCACCACCTTGGTCAATGATTGCATAACTTAGAAAATGGTTGAGGATGTAGAACAAAGCAACTAAGCCCAGTGGTTTCGCCAATTGCTTAAAAAATTTTAAGCCTGAATATCGATTGAATGGACCCAGCATCAATGTAGCAATTAAGATCCTTAAACCCCAGATGCCATTGGTATGGATCATTGTTTCAACGGGGTTTGCTCCGAGACCACCATAAATCTCAAATGCTTTTAGATTAAGATCAATGAAGGGAATCAGACTGATAAAAATTATTAACCGAGTGCCGTATCTCATTTTATTTTTCGAATAGCTATTTTTTCAACAGTTGACTGAAACGAGTCAAAAATATTTTTTCAAATCCAAGTGACTGTATAAATGTCCCACCGCATCTGCATAGCCGTTAAACATTAATGTGGGTTGTTTTGCACCAAAGAAACCTAAGCCGAGGCGGCGTTCTCTTGCTTGACTCCATCTAGGGTGGTTTACTTCAGGATTAACATTTGCATAGAATCCATATTCGTTTGCAGCTGCCAAATTCCACGTTGTTGGTGGCTGTTTTTCCTGAAAGTGGATTTTTTCTATCGACTTAATACTCTTAAATCCGTATTTCCAGGGAATAACTAATCGCAAAGGGGCACCATTTTGGTTGGGAAGTTCTCGTCCATAAAGACCCACAGCAAGCAATGATAAAGGGTGTGTTGCCTCTTCAATGGTTAACCCTTCAATATAGGGCCAGTCGAGGTTCCTTCTTCTTTGTCCAGGCATTTCATTGGGTCGGTAGACTGTTTCAAAAGCAACATACTTGGCATTGGAAGTGGGTTTGAGTTTTTTGATGATATCTAACAGAGGAATGCCAATCCAGGGAATGACCATCGACCAAGCTTCAACACATCTCAATCGGTAAATTCTTTCTTCAAGTTGGTTGGTTGCAATAATATCGTCATAATTAAATGTTCCAGTATTTTCAGCCTCCCCAGTCACTGTGATCGTCCAGGGGAGAGGCTTAAATTTTGTCATGAATCTATAGGGATCGGTCTTGTCGAGGCCAAACTCATAATAATTGTTATAGGTTGTGATATCTTCAAAGCTATTGACCGGCTCAGTAGTTGAATATTGATTATTTTTAATAAAATCCAAAGGTTTTTGATTGGGCAAATTGCTTTCAGCGAAGGCATTAGAGAATAAAGGGTTTGCGGACAGGATGCCAAGCGATTTTATTAATGATCTTCTGTTGATATAGGATTTTTCAGGGGTAATCTCAAAAGACTTAATGTGATTTTCTTTTCTTATTTTCAGGATCATTTATCGGTTAATGTAAATATTCTTGTAAATGGTTAATTTTTTATATTAGCTGATTGGAAGATAGACGCAAATCATGTCTGATGAGACAATATATCAGATTTATTTTTACAATCAGATATGAAATTTCACTCACTTTCCATAATTGTTATTCTAATTTTTCTTCTGGGTTGCGACACATCTCAAGAATCAACTCTTATTGAGCTAACTGTGGGAGGTTCGGCAATACCAAATACTGCTGGAGAGTCGCATTTTTTAGATTTTCAAAAATCAATCGAATCGCAATCAAGCGATTTCAAATTGAAAATGCTAGTCCACAGTCAACTGGGCTCTGAAGAGAATTTGGTTTCCGGCTTGAGAAGGAACCGAGTTCATTTCGCAAATTTATCAGCCATTATCACATCTACGCTGGTTCCAGAAGCAGCCTTGCTTTATGCGCCTTTTCTTTTTGACAATGAAAAGGAAGCAGATTTTGTTTATGACAATTACCTGGTTGAAATATTTACACAGATGCTTGCAGAAAAAGGTCTGCAGTTTATTTCTTGGAGTGAAATTGGGTTCCATAATGTTTATGGGAAAGAGCCAATACTGGTGCCTGCTGATGCCAAAGGCAAAAGATACAGGGTTTCTGCAAGTCTCAGCTCTCGTTATTTTGCTGAAGCAATAGGTGCCGATTTAATCCCCATGGGTTACGGTGAAATTGTTCAGTCTTTGCAGACAGGGTTGATTGAGGCTGGAGACAATGCTGTTGCCTTGTACGCGAAAAGAGGCATCGATCAAGAAGCACCGCACTACACACAAACCAGACATTCTCTGGGCATGTCCATTATGGTGGCAAGGAAAGAGTGGTGGGATCAATTGACCATCGGTCAAAGGCAGGTTGTCAAAAATGCCTGGCCTACACCTGAAATTTCTAGAACGTCTCTTCGAGCAGAAGCCGTCCAAGATCTTTTAAATGCAGAGGCACTTGGAATCATAGTGCATCAATTATCAGCATCCGATCGGGAACTCTGGAGACAAGCAACAGCTGGACAAACAGAACGCTTAGCTAAAGTAATTGGAGGACGGTCCTTAGAAGTGCTCAATTTGATCGAAACCGGAAAACAACAGTTTAATTTAATTCATAATTAATTTTTCAGATCAACCTAATGACTATCGCCTTTAATTTCAAACAGATTGCCATGATTCTTGTTGCGGTTACATTGGCTGGTGTCACCTTTGGTATTACCATGCCTTTAAGCACGCTGACGCTTAAAAGTTGGGGTATTGGTTCTGCTATGATTGGCTTCAGCGCAGCAATGCCGGCGATTGCAGCTGTTTTAATCACACCTTTTTTGCCTAAATTAATTAATTATTTTGGTCAGGTTATAACCATTAGATTTTGCTTGGTTTTAGAAGCGGTATGCATTTTTTGTCTGCCCTTTTTTCCCAACATAACTAGTTGGTTATTTTTAAGGTTTTTCATTGGAGTAGGAGCAACTGGCATTTGGCTGATGAGTGAGATTTGGATTAATGGATATGCCAACGATAAGAATCGTGGAAAAATTATAGCCATTTATTCCTCTTTATTATCCGCTGGGTTTATTATCGGAGTTTTGTTGGTTTCCATCATTGGTATAGAGAGTAATATTGCGTTTTATGCTGCTGCTGGAATCGTGGCTATGGCCGCTATACCCATGTGGAATATTACCCCTTTACCCATTGATGATATGGATGAGGACATTGCTTTTTGGGATCATATGTTCTCAGAACCAGGATTGATGGGTTCAAGTTGGATGATGGGGTTTTTATATGCAGCAACTGCATCATTACTACCGGTATTTGCGTTGCAATTTGATCTCAATTATGCCCAATCATCAAGAACGGTTGCTTGGCTTGGCAGTGGAGAACTGTTTCTGCCACTTCTAGTCGGTTGGCTAGCAGATAGGATGAATAAAAGAAAACTGATGATTTATATTTCGTTGCTGACCGTTGCAATGCTGTCGTTATTACCTTTTATTTTCCCCTCTCCTTTATTGCGTCTTGTAGTGTTATTTGTTCTTGGAGGCGCAATCATGAGCTTCTATAGTTTAGGTTTAACCATGTTGGGGCAACAATTTAAAGGTAGTTTGTTAGCTTCAGCTAATGCCAGTTTTATTTTCTTTTTGTGTCTCGGAGAGATTTTTGGCCCACCGGTTATTGGGGCAGCAATGGATTTTTTTGGAACCTATGCTTTTGGTTGGAGTATGGCCTTGTTTTCAATCATTTATTTGCTGGTTTTTATTTCATTAGGGCGCAAGGCTCAACTGAACTGATATTAAGTCATAGGATTTTCTAAGGGCTGATCAAGGATTTCAGGCTCAGCTATAGTTTTTTCTTCATGGTAGTATTGAAATTCATGTCTCGTAATTAAACCTTCACTGGGATGGATTTCACCCTCAATATACATAGGCCTAAAAATTGATCTTTTGATGGCTAATTCGGCTTCTCTATCCAATAATCCATCTGGATCCGATTCGATAATTTTGATGTTATGAGTTCTGCCCCTGGTATCAATATCAAACCGGATGCTTATAAAACCTTGTTTGTAATACCCATTTTCTAAGGATTCATCATCAGGTGAATAAATCGTTGGGATTCTAATATTTCTTACCTTTACCGGTTTAGAGAAACGGTTTTCAATCTCTGTTCTCAGTGATGAATCTTTTTCAATCAGCTCCCAGCATTCTTGATAGGCTTGCATGCCAGATTGCATTTTACCATAGCTAAAATAGGTGTCACCCAAATCGAGGAGAACCTCTAATTTCAAACGGAAATGATTGCCTGGATCATCTTCTAAGCGCTGTAATGCTTTTTTTAAGGGAGATACACTATCATACATGTCTAAACCTTCTCGTCTGTGGGAAAAAGAAAGATTCTTTAACGTGTTGACAAGATCTTTTATCGTTTGGTTTTGACGATTGGATTGCCGTTGATACATTTCCTCATATATGAGACGCTCAGAAAATATCTGTCCTGATCTTTTATACCAGTTGGCAAGCTTTTGTAACGATGTATCCACCTCTTGATTTTCAGTGCCATAATGATTCTTATATATTCTGACTTGAAATTCTTGGTGGTGATTAGCCCCATCCAAATCTTTTAAACCTATGAAACTCTCCGTTAAGGAGTCATGAATGTCGATCTGATCTAAATTATAAAAACCGTCATTAACATAATTAATATGCAACGCTCTTTTAAATACTTCAACGGCTTGATTGTATTGTTCAGTCCGGTTCAAGCTTAACCCAATACCACTCAAAGGCTGGATCAAGTCAGGAGTGAGAATATTTTGAGTCTTTGAAATCAACTCAACGCATCGAGAAAATGTTTCTGTGGCTTTCTCATATTCACCAATCATAAAGTAAGCACTTGCAAGGTTGTTCAGGGGTGGGATTATTTTTGAACTATCTGTGCCAAATAGTTCTTCAGTGAGCGACAGGATCTCGGTTGCTATTAATACTCCTGGTTGATAGCGCTCTTCATCGTATAGCTTGACAAAACTTTTTTGTAGCTCCACTCTCTTTTGAATTAGTTCATCCCTTGAAGGTTCCTGACCATAGGCTGCAAAAGCATAACAACAAAAGGCTATAACCAAGAGATTGATATAAATGCGTGAATGACGTTGGTGTAATGTGATGAAGTTCTGATGCATTGATGACTGTATAATGTACCCTATTCATAAATATTACACACAATGGAACATACACGCCATAGCCAAACATCATATTAGATCCTAGTGAGGACGCACAAATGCCTGAGAATGTAATACCAACCAAAGGTAGAGAGCAATTGCTAGAGATTGCTGTGAACCATTATGTCAATGAAAACCCAGTCAAAGGACCCTATCCCAAACAGTGCAGACAGTTGATCGTGGCAATGGGTTGTTTTTGGGGTGCTGAGAGGATGTTTTGGGAACAGGAGGGTGTATTTTCAACCAGTGTTGGCTATATTGGCGGCTCTACCAAGAATCCAACATATGAGGAAGTTTGTTCAGGAAAAACCGGACACACTGAATCTGTTTTTATAGTTTATGATCCGGCAATCATTCCACTCGATAAACTTTTAGCTATTTTTTGGGAAGGCCATGATCCTACACAATATATGCGTCAGGGCAATGACATTGGCACACAATACCGATCGTCAATCTTCTTTCCAGATGAAGCAGATCGAGCATTGATCAACGAAACCAAGAGGCTCTTTCAGAAACAATTAGATCGTTCTGGATATGGCAGGATTGTCACAGAAATAATACCGTTTGAAGAATTCTATTTTGCTGAAAACTACCACCAGCAGTATTTAGCTAAAAATCCAAGTGGATATTGTGGTCTAGGTGGAACAGGTGTGTTACTTAAATAGGTTACTCAGTTGAGAACTTTATAACCTCTACCTCTCAGACAACGTCTAATTATTTGTTCTTTTTCTCTCACCGCTCTTATTCCAGATTGAGCACCACCTGACACTGCACCAACTTCTAGAGCATCTCGTCTTGACTTTGAATCATCAGTAATGGCTTCAATGATCGCCCCTACAGCAGCTCCCGTGGCGGCACCTTTGGCAATGCTTTTGCCCGTGGAAATATCCTCTGAAAATTTTGAACATTCCTCTAGATCGATTTCATACTGGGTCATGTTTACTCCTTTGGTATCAATTATAGGTTTTGAGCCCTCAAATATTGAAGAGGAGGTATGAGACACACACCCTGATAAAGTTATGAAAAGTAGTGTAGCAACAAAGCGTTTCATATGGTGAATCTCCTAGTTTACATAATAGAATATAGCACCATATTTTGAAGAAATAATGAAGATTACATACCGTTGGTATCAACTGTAACTATTTGTATCTTAGAATAGCATTAATCCTTTAAATCTATACAATTGATCAAAATTAATTTTCAATTATCAAAATGACTAGAAATAAAAAAATTATAGTGGTTATTATTGCAATCTTAGTTGCTGTTAGTTTTTTCTATCAAGGCAATGAGGAAGCAATAAAAGTAATTGCCACTAAACCAGATATTAGAAACGTCGAACAAACGGTTTCCAATACCAGAGCTGGCACAATTGATGCCTGCAGAAGATCAAAAATGTCACCAGCAATGGGAGGGCAGATCGCAACACTTGCTGTGGATGAAGGTGACATGGTTGAGAAAGACCAGATTCTTCTTGAGCTTTGGAACAAAGAGACTAAAGCTAGGGTAAAAGCCGCAGAAAGGAGTGCAGAGCAGGCCTGTATCATCTCGGCGAAAGCTCAGCGAGACGCTGACAGAGCCAATGAGTTATTTTCTAAAGGCTTAACTTCTGAAGAAGCAAAAGAAGCTGCTGTAACAAACGCTGAATCTGGAGCTGCTGCGTGTAATGCAGCAAAAGCCCAGGTCGAAGTTAGTAAGGCTTCTTTGGAGAGGACTCAGCTGATTGCACCTTTCGGTGGGATTGTAGCTGAAATAGAAGGAGAACTCGGTGAATATGTTACTCCCTCTCCTGTAGGAGTCGCCACTAAACCAACTCTTGATCTAATTGATAACACTTGTATTTATATTAAGGCTCCAATAGATGAAATAGATGCACCTGAAGTTGTTGCTGGATTGAAATCAAGAATTACTATGGATGCTTTTGGGCAAAAAGAGTTTCCTGCTACTGTAAGACGAGTTGCTCCATATGTTCTTGATTTAGAGAAACAGGCGAGAACGGTTGAAATTGAAGCTGTCTTTGATAATCCTCAAGAGTTTCTTTTGCCTGGGTATAGCGCTGATATTACAATTATCATTGACACATCTGAAGCGACCTTAAGCATCCCTTCACAAGCATTAATGGCTGGTGGTTTTGTTTATCTTATTAACTCAGATAACACCATCTCTAAAACAGAGATTGAAGTCGGTCTTTCTAATTGGCAACACACTGAAGTTCTTAGTGGGCTTACCATTGAGAATGAGATTGTTTTATCAGTGGATAGACTGGGATTAGAAGATGGCGCCACGATCATTGTTGAGGAAACAGATAAATCCGATGAAGAAGAGACTGATACCAGTATCAATGTAGAACTCGATTAACATATCATTGACCAATGATTCATTTAGAAAATTTATGTCGACATTTTGAAGTGGGCAATCAAATAGTCCGCGCCTTAGATGAAATAGATCTAGAAATTAATCAGAACGAATACGTGTCCATAATGGGTGTTTCAGGGTCTGGGAAATCCACACTACTTAATATACTTGGATTATTGGATACACCAACCTCAGGTAATTATGTTTTGTCTGGTGTTAGTACATCAAAAATGAATGATGATGAGATGGCTCATATCCGATCAACAAAAATTGGATTTATTTTCCAATCTTTTCATTTAATACCAAGGTTGACAGCCGCGGAGAATGTTGAAATGCCTATGGTCTTATCAGGTCTAAACTTAAAAGAAAGAAAGGAGAAGGTTGACAATGCTCTGGCCAGGGTGAGCCTCACTGACAGATCAGATCACAGGCCTGAACAGCTTTCAGGCGGACAAAGACAACGTGTAGCCATAGCCAGATCAATTGTTATGGAGCCTGATGTGTTATTAGCTGATGAACCAACAGGAAATCTTGATTCTATATCCAGTAAAGAAATTATCAAACTAATAGAGGAGCTGAATAAGGGCGGTTTAACTCTTCTGGTCGTAACCCATGATATTGAGATGGGCTCACGCTCTAATAGATTGATTGAACTCCTTGATGGAAAAATCGTTAAAGATAAAAAGAATTAATTATGCGTTTTTATGATCTATTATTTTTAGCGTTTAGCACTCTGATACGATACCCATTGCGAACATTAATGTTACTCATTGCAACCTCCATTGGGGTTATGGCTGTCATTCTTTTAACAGCTGTTGGAGAAGGGGCCAGAGACTACATCACTGGGGAATTCAAGGATATGGGCACCAATCTGCTTATTGTTCTACCAGGGAAAAATGAGACCACAGGAGGAGGCTCACCTGTTGATCTAGCTGGTGTTGCGCCAAGAGATTTGACCGTTGAAGACGCGATTAGTTTAAGACAAATTGAAGCAATCAATAGAATTGCACCAATTGTCGTAGGAGAAACACCGGCGCAATTTAATGGCTTGGAGAGATCTGTCCCAATCATAGGCACAACCCCCTCTTTTTTAGCAGTCAGACAATGGGAAATGGAGAGCGGTAATTTTTTACCTGGTGTTACTCTGGATCGATCCCCTCCGGTGTGTGTGATTGGCAAAGAAGTTGAATCTGAACTCTTTGGTAAAAACAATGCTCTAGGTCAATGGTTAAGAGTAGGTGATAGACGTTGTCGTGTTACTGGTATTATCGGCACTGAAGGAAGAGCGATTGGGATCGATGTACAAAAAATTGTAGTTATGCCTGTGAGTTTAGCCACCGCACTGTTCAACCGACCCTCGTTATTCAGAATCATAGCAGAGGCAAGAAATTCTTGGGAGATGGATCATATCAAGAAAGAAATCATTAGAATCATAAAAAAGCGTCATCAGGGCAAGGAAGATATTACGGTCATCAGGCAAGATGCTGTGATGAAATCTTTTGATAATATCTTTAATGTCTTGACCATGGCTTTAGGTTCTATTGCCTCTATTAGCTTATTTGTGGCTGGGATTCTTATTATGAATGTGATGTTAGTTGCTGTCTCTCAACGACAATCAGAGATTGGTCTGCTTAAGGCTATTGGTGCTAAAAATAAGCAGATTAATTATTTATTTATTACGGAAGCTATTATTCTATCTGGATCAGGAGCTATTCTTGGGCTGATCTTGGGACACACCACCACACAAGTTCTAAAACTGGCTTTTCCTACTTTTAATTTTTTACCGCCACTATGGGCATCATTTGTTTCTCTCATTGTGGCTTTGCTATCAGGGATTATTTTTGGCTTACTTCCTGCGAGAAGAGCTTCTAAGCTAGATCCTGTGATCGCTTTATCAGGGAATAAGTAATATGAAAATTAAAGATATTTTTCTCTTTTCTTCTTACTCTGTAATCTCTCAGAGAATGAGGAGCTTCCTAACCTCTCTTGGTATTGCAGTTGGGGTTGTTTGTGTGATTTTCTTAACGAGTTTGGGTCAAGGCTTACAAGATTACATTGTTGGACAATTTACTCAGTTTGGTACTAATATCATTGGCATATCACCTGGCAAAGAGCAAACAATGGGTATGCCTTTGGGAGTTTTCGGTACTGTCAGACCGTTATCGTTTGAAGACGCAGAAGCGCTTGAACGACTACCAATTATTGAAACAGTAGTTCCAGTTTCCGGTGGTGCTGGTGAAATTGAAAGCGCTGATCGCATGAGGAGATCAATGGTTGTAGGCACCGGCTCTGATTACGATATTATTGTTGGCTCAGAGGATAATATGGTCGGTCAATACTTGCCTGATGATAACCCAAAAACACCAAGAGCTTATGCCGTTCTTGGCCCTACAATGAAAGAGGAATTGTTCGGTACAAAAAACCCATTAGGGTTAACAGTTAGAGTGAACTCTGTAAGATTCCGTGTGGTGGGGGTGTTGCCATCAAAAGGTGATTTTCTAGGTATGGATCTTGACGATGCTATTTATATACCCATAGCTAAATTTAATTCAATGTTCAATAGGGATGGATTCCAAGAGATTGATCTCATTCATAAGGATAATGTAACAGCGGATGAAGCTGTGGCTTCAATAAGAAGATTAATGATTAGCCGTCATGGGGGCGATGACATTACCATTACCACTCAAGCGGATATGTTGGAATCCTTAGGTGAAATTATGAAATGGTTGAAATTTACAGTTGCTGCTTTTGGTGGAATTTCACTCTTAGTAGGTGGAGTCGGTATATTCACAATCATGACAGTTGCTGTCAATGAAAGAACCTCAGAAATTGGAGTGTTAAGAGCCATCGGTGCTTCACGCAGGAGAATTCAAGATGTGTTCTTATTGGAATCTATTTTTCTAGCTATCTTAGGAGCCATCTTAGGGCTCTCTATTGGATTTCTTGCCATTAATATAGCTCTGTCTATTTATCCTGATATGCCAATTGCCATCGCTTGGGAATATATCGTTTATGCAGTTGTAATTTCTCTTTTTATTGGGTTAGTTGCTGGTTATCTGCCTGCCAGGGCTGCAGCCCAACTCGATCCTATAGAAGCTTTGAGGACTGATTAAGAAGCGATTCGTTGCATCATATTTGAATATGTTGCGATATGTGATTCAGTTGGTGAGAATGTTTCTAAATAGCTCTTTCTATCTTGCATTGCATCCCACCAGGATCTAATTTTCCTGCATTCTTTTGGCCATTTAGCATCAAACAAGTGCTCGTATGCTCCAAAACGTTCAAAGAATGGAGCGTAGTGTAAATCTACCAAACTTATTTTTTCACCCATCCAAAATAGGCCATCTTTATTTTTCTGAAAACATTCAGTTTCAATGAACATGAGTTTTTCTTTTATATTTTGATGATTTTTCTTTTGTTTCTCTGGATCATTTCTGTCCCTCATCAATCGAGTACAAGCAGGCAGGTAATGGTTTGAACAATAATCTATCCAAATTCTCGCATTAGCACGTTCAAAATGATCTGTGGGCATTAAGGGTGTTTCTGGGAATCTTTCATCTAAGTATTCATTGATGATAGCTGATTCGTAAATAGTATGGCCTTCATGAGAGAGAACAGGGACTTTCCCATATGGGGATACGGATGCGAACCAATCTGGTTTGTTGTACACATCAATTTCAATCAGTTCAAACGGTAAGTTTTTCTCGATCAACACCATCCTGGTCCTTTGGGCAAAAGGACATTTGTCAAAACTGTATATTTTAATCTCAGACATCGTTCATAACTGTTTCATTAATTGATACCAGAATTCAAGTGAAGCGGCAAAAGCATCAACCTCAACTCTTTCATTCAATCCGTGCGCTCTCCCACCTGTTGGATCCTCCATAATACCACTTGTGCCGTATACTGGTATTCCTGCACTGCGAAGATAGATGGCATCAGTGGCACCGGTTTCCATCATTGGAACTACAGGAATGTTTTGAAAGGTTTTATTAACTGCAGTTTTAATTAATTTTTCCACTTGTTTTGTGAGTATCGAGGGTGGGCTTTTAACCGCGGGGTAGGACACCGTAACCACAACCTTGTCACCTGCAATTTTTTGAATTATTGCAAGAATTTCATCTGGATCTTCATGCGGTAGCACTCGACAGTTGACGGTTGCGCTAACATGCACCGGCAATGCGTTTTCTGCATGACCTCCAAACAATTGTGTTGCAACGCAAGTGGTTCTAAGTTGTGCATTTAATTCGGGATCCTGATCAATCAAATCAATCTTGCCAACATCGCTAGTACCTGCAAGTATCTTATTAATTATTTCCGATAGTTTTTCCGGGTATTCGTTTGCAGTGAATTCAAGGTTTTTTCGAGAGGTTTGGTTGAGACTGATGGGAAATTGATATCTTTCCAATCGTTCTAGAGCATGCATCAAATCATAGATAGCATTCTCACTTCTGGGTACAGAGCTGTGCCCTCCTGCATTTCTCGCTTCCAGGTTCAAGGTCATGTATATTTTTTCAGCGGTTTGGACTTGGAAAGATTTGGGAGCATCCATGGTTCCACTGACATATCCGGCATCGGTATTAAATGCAAAAGCTGCTCGTTTCACTTGCTCCAGATTGTCCTTAAAATAAGCAATACCGTCCATTTGGGTTTCTTCATCTCCTGTCAACAACATAATAATGTCATTGTCAGGGATAAAACCTTCTGTTTTTAAACGGATGAAAGTTGTGATTAAGGCAGCAGCTCCTCCTTTGTTGTCACTGGTTCCTCTGCCATACAAGAAGCCATCCTTTTCAACCATTTGATAAGGATTTGTATCCCAGGATTCGGTAACAGAAGGAACAACATCGAGATGCGCCATGACTATAACAGGACGTTCTGACTCTTTGCCTTTCAGTGTTGCAACCAGCCCTTGAGTGGTCGAAGTTGGCCCAACAATTGTTAAATTATCTTGATCAAATCCAGCAGATCTCAGTTTCTCTGATGCATATTCACTTGCTCTAGTAGCTAACCCCTCAGACTCGGTTGACTTGATCTGAATTAAATCCGCAAGAGTTGCTTTGCCAACTTCAAAGTAATTATTCTCTGCCAAAACCGGAAAAGAAAATAAAACTAGATAGGTCAAAATCAATGTTCTTTTATTAATCATTTAATTGGTCTTTAGACTTTATTCAGTCCGATTTTACAAGATAATCAAAGGCATCTATAGCTGTTTCTTTACCAATTTCCTGTACTAATTGATGGCCTGCTGTTGAATAAATAATTTTTTCAACTGCAGACGCATTAACCAATAACTCTGCCATTTCATCAGCCAGCTCAACCGGTACAATTGAATTTTTTGCTCCCCACATAATTAGAGTTGGTGACTGAACATTGGTAATAACTTTATCAATGTCTCCAGAGATATATTGCCTCATTCGAGCCATTTGGGCATCACGTTGACCTTCTCTTAGAAGCAAATCATGCCATCTAGTAACTAATTCATCAGTGATCCTAGATGGATCTCCAAATCCAGAATTCAATAATCCTGCCACAAGTTTCTTTGGTGTGATGCGTGTGATTATATCCATAAAGAAGGGGAGGTTTGGAGGTTCTAATTTTCCTCTGGCCCTTGGATTGAGAGCACCGGGACTGACCAAAATTAATTGTTTAACTTGATCTGGATGTCTTTCAGCATAATGCAAGCTGATAGTTCCGCCTATGGAAGCTCCAGCTAATGTCATTTCATCCACAGATAAGTAGTCCATAAGCTTCTCAAACAAATACAGAGTTCGTTCTAGACTGTAGTTATTTTCTGGATCAGAGCTCGTTAGACCATGTCCTGCTAAATCAAAACGGATGACTCGATAAGTTGGGATAAGTTGTTCGACCCAAGGTTCCCAGTCAATCAAATTGGCATAATTTGCATGAAGAAGAACAATACATGGTCCTGCTCCCTGATCAGTATAGTGAATCCGAACTCCATCTATGGTGACAAATGAGGAACTATCGAGACGGTATTGTGCTTCTACTTCCTGAATATTTTTTTCTGCTGGAAACCTTGCTCCGAATAAAAGCACAATCGAGATTATTCCAATACATCCCACAATGATTAAGATAAGTTGTTTAACAATTTTTATTAACATGCAAATATACAAAGAAATGATTAGTAGTTGTTATACCCTACTATAGTTTTTATGCTATCGTTTTGAGAGTTTATACAAAATATATTTGACCATAAAAAAGTGGAAAAGATAAATACCATGAAGCCCTTTGAGCAGGGCGATATTTTTCTAGGATGCACATACCTAAACGACGAAATCGATGACCATAAAGGCGATGGTCGTATATTACAGTACGATAAAGAGCTCAATCCAAAAGGTGTTCTTTGGACCCAAGGAACAGAACATTTAGTTATAGGTTTAACATTTGATCCAAATGGTATTTTGTGGGGTTTTGATATGCACAATCATGTTGTTGTCAGAGTCTCACCGGATGGCGTGCAGTTACCCAATCACCATTTTGCAGATCGTGCATTTTCAAACGTTACTTTTGATAGTCAGGGACATATTTATCTTGGTGAAGGCTTGGTTGGTAATACGCCATATTCTGGGAGTTATCTGAAACGCCTACCTGGGCTAGATCTCCTCGGTTATGGGAACATTTATAAATACAATCAAGAATTTGAATTGCTTTCAGTGTTTGACGTTGATTATTCTCCAGAATTCCATCAATTTAAAGGTGTGACTCACTCTACGATGCATCCAAGTGAGAAGTTTATTACATACACTACTGAAATTGGCAAGAAGGTCATGCGTTACGATATTGTTAATGATCAACAAATGGAAGATTTAGTTGTGCTTCCTGGTGATTTAACTGACCGAGTTGTTGCAATCGCAGTTAATTATTTACCTGATGGTAGATTACTCCATTCAAGGGGTGATTATTTTGAAATTCTTGATGAGCAGGGTAATGTTATTAAAGCGATTAATCTTCCAGAACATGGCTGGGGTATTGCCCAAATCACGCCAGCGGCTGATGGTGTGCATGTCCTCACTGCAAATATTTTTTCTGGAATCATGCTGAAAGTCAGATTAGACGATGGGGAAGTAGTTGGTTCAATTGATACTGGTTTTAAGGTTCCAAAAAGAAGTTTAGGCGGTGTAGCTGAATACAACAAATAAACTACTGAATCGGCCCTCTGTTTCCCTATAACAACCCATCTTTGTGATCTTATTCTGAGCAGAGATAGTGCAATCAATCACTAATTTTCCATCCAGTGTCCAATTTTCCCTTTTCCAGAGTCAATGAGTACTCCAGGATTCATAATTGATTTCGGGTCTACACTTGATTTCGCTGCAGTTAACATGTCTTTAAAACCTGATGGTCTTTGTAGATCATAACCTCTAATTCTGTGGTCCCTACCAACAGCATGATGGTGTGTCACAGTGCCTCCCTTCGTCACTACCATCTCATTGCTTGCTATTTTAATTTGCTTCCAGACATCCAGCATGGTCGAAGGTGTTGCATAAGCAGTGTAAGAAAAATACGGTGCACATCCGTCAGGATAAGTGTGTGTCAAACGACAAGTGACATTTGGCTCCCTGCCTGAAATCTCATGAATCACCTTTCTTGTCTTTTCTTTTACAGACTCAATAAACTCAAAGCTATGATCCCATGTGATTGAGGTTTCAAAAGTATCCCAAATTATGCCTCTACGAACAGCTGCATCACGATTAAAAGGTGCCCTAATAAAACTGTTTCTCCATGTGCCCGAAGCTCCTCTCCGATGTGCTCCGGGTTCCTTTTCTTGAGGTTTTTTATAACTCCCTCCCTCAGAAGAGGCAATCTCCAAAGCTCGATCTAACCAACTATCAAGTTCATGGTCTGCTGATTCGAAAGACAATATCAATATATGTTTTGATCCATCACCAGCTCTATTTAATAAAGCTTCATTTGCATCCAAAAGCCTGCAATTGGCAGGATACAATCCCGATTGACTGATCAGGCGTGTTGCATTAAGTGCTTTTTGATAATTATCAAATTCCACGGAACAAGAAGATCTAAAGATCGGTCTATTCTGAAGCCTCATCCAAGCTTCAGTTATCACCCCTAATATGCCTTCGGAGCCAATGACTATTCTATCCGGACTAGGACCGGCTCCAGAGCCTGGCAATCGTCTTGATTCAACAACTCCAGTTGGAGTTACCATAGTTGTTGATTCAACAAAATCGTCTATGTGTGTGTAAAGCGTTGCAAAATGACCTCCTGCTCTTGTGGCTATCCAACCACCTAAAGTTGAATGCTCAAAACTTTGAGGAAAATGCCTTAAGGTTAAATCAGACTTTCTTAGTTCGTCTTCCAAAGCAGGTCCAAATATACCAGCTTGGATTCGAGCTGCTCTGCTTGTCGTATCTATCTCTAAAACCTGATCCAGATTTCTTAAATCCAAAGAAATTACACCGGAGTAATCATCTCCCACATATGTTTCAACGCCACCACAAACACTCGAGCCACCCCCATAGGGTATTACAGCTATATTGTTTTGGTTTGCCCAGTCTAGAATATTAACAATATCTTCTTGATCCTCTGGAAATGCGATTAAATCAGGTGGATGAGGAAATTCTTTAAGCATGGCTCTGGCAAGATCTGGAAAAGACTTACCATAGGTATGATTTAACCTTTCAAGATGATCTTGGGATAAAACTTTTGCCAAAGTCTGTGGGATTTTTACTCTAGGTGTAGGTAAATCAATATCTTCAGCCAGTGGAATTGGTAAAGTTGGCACTTCGTCTAGTGAGAAATGTGTAGCTATAAGACTTTCAATTGCAGCGTCTTCTTCATTGGATAAGACTTGATCTTGATAGCCCCAACCCCAAAATTTTCTTTCTTTCATTGTCTCTTTTAATCGAAATCTTCTAGGCTAAAGTGCAAAAATTCTTCATCCAATTCATAACCTAATGACTGATATAAAGATTGACCAATAAAGTTATCTTTTGCTGTAGATAGTTCTAATCTTTTATAGCCATTTTCTTTTGCGTAATCTTTTGCCTGATTCATCAGTATTCTTCCCACGCCCGTTCCTCTCTTTTCTTGATCCACATAGAGATCATAGAGGATCAGAATCGGGATTGTACTAACCGAACAATAAGAAGGGTAGAGCTGAACAAAACCACTTAGTTTCGGAGGTTTATCACTAGATGCAAAAATAATAGATTCTTCATTCATGAGTCTATCACCGATAAAGTCATAGGCTCGATCAAAATCATCTTCTTGCTCATAAAAAATTCGATAAAGGTTAAACAATCTGGCTAATTCGTCTAGGTGTGATTCATTTGCTAAAATAGTTTTTGTCATATCTCTATCATCAATTGGTCAGACTTGATGTAATAAATTCACAAGCATCATCAACGCTGCTTGTTAAGAAAAATAAATCAAGATCTTTCTTATTAAT
>CAXGBD010000022.1:0-16721 GCA_964008355.1 uncultured Gammaproteobacteria bacterium
TGAGAACACCTTTTTGGGGACCATTTTCTGGTCGAGTTGCAACAGTGGGTGGGGCAATGTCATATCATGCCATCAGCCACGGTACCAACAACTGTTTATCGGCAGATTCTCTAGCAGGCATGCAGATTGTCATAGGCAATGGAGATGTGATCGATACCGGATCAAAAGGGGATTTACCAGAGAGTTCTCCATTCTTCAGATATTACGGACCCGATTTAGGTGGTTTGTTTTTAGGAGACTCTGGGGCTCTAGGAATTAAAACAAGAATTTCACTTAAATTGGTTGAGTACCCCGAAGGCTTTGCCGCTTGTTCTTACGGCTTTCCAGATTTTAATACTCTATTTACAGCAATGAGTGAGATCTCAAAGACCGGAGCGATCTCCGATAACCACGGATTGGACCCCAGAAAACAAAAAACTGCCCTTATGGAAATGGAAAATACCAACTCACTGATGGCTGCAAAATCTGTATTTTTATCTTCAAGAAATCCCCTAGATGGATTACTACAAATTATGAAAATGGGTTTTGCAGGAAGGGATTTTCTGAAAAAAGCAGCCTTCTCTGGGCACTTCGCCGCAGAAGGAATTAACAACAAAGATGCAAAGATTAAATTAGCTCTCGCCAGATCGATTGCACGAAAATATGGCAAAGAAGTTGCCAATTCGATACCAGTCTATCTGCATGCAAATCCTTTCATGCAGTTGACTCCTATCCTGGGTCCTAATGGAGAACGTTGGAAACCCACTCACAGTGTTCTTCCTTTCTCAAAAGTACTGAAGCACAATAGCGATTTTGAATCCTTAATGATGGAATATAAAGATCGGATGAATCTTCATCATGTGGAAATGCATCGAATGTTTTCATTTATTGACAGAAATGCATTCCTGTATGAGCCTACTTTTTTATGGAACGATCAACAAAGTATTTACCACAAAAAAGTCTACCCTGCTGATCTGGAACAGATTCCCGTCCACAAAGCCAACCCAGAAGGTCTTCAATTGGTTAATGAAATTAAACAAAGATTGGAAGAAATTTCTATTGCCAATGGCGCTATTCACTTTCAAATTGGAAAAGATTATCCTTATCTGCAAACAAGAACAAAAGAAACCAGAACATTACTCCACAGCATCAAAAAACAACTCGACCCGAAAAATTTAATTAATCCAGGGGCACTGGGATTCGATGTGGGAAGTGGTAACTAAATACTTATTGAGAAAAAGAATGAATAGTGAAAGAAAGTATGACCTTTTAATAAAAAATGTCCAAGTAGTCAGACCCAATAGCACACTCATTGAGACATCCGATATCGCCATAAAAAATGGTAAATTCAAACAGATTGCTCCAGCCATAGATGCCTCAGAATCTATTGAAGTTTATGAAGGTGCAAACAAACTTGCATTTCCAGGCCTGGTGGATGCCCACATGCATACAGGGATCTACAACCCACTGGATCAAGATGCGATTGTAGAGAGTAAAGCAGCAGCAATGGGAGGAGTGACATCAAGTCTGAACTATATCCGAACTGGAGGTTACTACCTGAATAAAGGAGGACCTTATAGAGAATTTATGCCAGAAGTGTTCTCTCTGTCTGAAGGTAATTTTTTCGTTGACTATGCCTACCATATTGCACCAATGGACAATACGCATATTGAAGAAATTCCTGCATTAATCGATGAATTCGGAATTACATCATTTAAAATCTTTATGTTTTATGGCGGTCACGGCTTGCATGGGGCTTCTTCCAGCCAACATGAATTTCTTATGATCGATGAAAATGAAAAATACGATATTGCTCATTTTGAATTTGTCATGAGAGGCGTGCAGAGAGCCATTGATAAATACCCTGAAAAACAAGAAGACATCAGTTTGAGCTTACACTGTGAAACAGCCGAAATAATGGCTGCTTATACTAAATTAGTACAACAAGAAAATAAATTAGAAGGTCTGTCAGCTTACAGTGCTTCAAGGCCGCCACATTCAGAAGGATTGGCCATTTTCATAGCCTCCTATTTGGCTAATGAAACAAATCTTCCCAATATCAATCTGTTGCATTTGAGTTCTAAAAAAGCAATTGATGCGGCACTGCAAATGCAACAGGTTTTTCCTCATATCAATTTTAGAAGAGAAGTGACTATTGGCCATTTAATGTTAGATATTGATGTCTCAACTGGCAACCTTGCCAAGGTCAATCCGCCGATTAGGCCGAGAGAGGATGTCGAATATCTCTGGGAGAGTTTACTTGATAACAAAATAGACTGGGTTTGCAGCGATCATGCTTGTTGCAAACACGAAGACAAGGTTGATATTGAAAATCCAGGTGATATCTGGTTGGCAAAATCAGGCTTTGGAGGCACAGAGTATTTAATGTCAGCCCTCGTTAGTGAAGGCTCAAAGAGAGGTTTGTCTTTCAATAAAATGGCAGAATTAACAAGCTATAACCCCGCTAGACGATATGGTCTTCGTAATAAAGGCGATATAGACATTGGGCTCGATGCAGATTTGGTTTTAGTAGACCCTAAAGAGACATGGACCATTGATTCTGAAAAGTCCGAATCCGGCCAAGGTTATACTCCTTTTGAAGGTCAAGAACTGAACTCGAGAGTCACTACAACGTTCCTTCGGGGGACCCGAATTTATGATAATCATGAGATTATCGGTCAACCATCGGGACAATACCTAAAAAGACCATACTAAGAGTTACATTCAATAACAAAAATTCATACAGCAAATGGCTATAATTTTTTTAGTGACATTTATTGGGATGATGGGCTTTGGAATCATTTTGCCTTTATTTCCCTTCTATGCAGAACGCTTGGGCGCCGGTCCAGAAGTTATTACTCTCACAATGGCAGCTTTTTCTCTCGGTCAGTTTATTGCTGCCCCTATTTGGGGGCAATTGAGTGATTCCATTGGTAGGAAGCAAACTTTAGTCATCACCTTGTTTGGCTCTGGGATTTCATACCTAATCCTTGCCTATGCGCCTAACTTGGAGGTGGTGATCCTGAGTCGGATTCTCTCTGGTCTGATGGCAGGAAATATTGCAATTGCGTTTGCTTATGTCAGTGATATCACCACCGATGAAAACCGCTCAGCCGGGTTGGGCAAAGTCAGTGCAGGACTGGGTCTTGGATTTATGACTGGACCAGCAATTGGTGGGCTGCTAGCCGGTAATAATGTTGAAAATGCAAATTATTTACTGACAGCATTATCCGCTGCAGGCATCAATTTTATCGCCATGTTTGCTGCTCTATTTTTCCTCAAAGAAAGTTTGGATGATGCCAATAGAAAACCATTTGAAGGATTGTCAAAGATCATAGAGTTAGACACATTTCAGCCTTCTAAAATAATCTTGCCCCTTGTGATCTGTGGTCTGATCTTCTATACCTCGATGTCCATCATGGAATCTATTTTTCCTCTGTGGGCCAACGACATTTTTATTTTCGGTCCCAGTAAAATTGGAGCCGTATTTTTTATACTCGGTTTTATTGCTGTCATTATTCAAGGTGGGCTAATTGGACCATTGACGTCATTATTTGGCGAGAAAAAACTGATCCAAATAGCAGCACTGTTTCTAATGCTGGGACTGGGTTTAATTGGCAGTGCAGCGAATACTATTGTACTTTGGAGTGGACTGTTATTCTTTGGCCTTGGAACATCGATGTTCAATCCAAGTATATCAAGTCTGATCTCTAAATCTGCTAATCCACAGGAAAGGGGTAAATTTCTAGGTCAATATCAATCCGCTTGTTCCATGGGTCGTGTTGTTGGACCTTCAATATCAGGAGTGATCTATAGTAATTTTATTCCAGCCGCCCCGTTCTATTTAGGTCTTATCATTGTTATACCGGTCATCGTCTTAATTGCCAATTTCACTTTAAGAAAGATAGTTAAGTGAATAAAATAAGATCATAATTAACATTGAATGGAATCTAAAATGAAAACGGTTGTGATCACAGGCAGCACTCGAGGCATTGGACTTGGATTGGCTAGAGAATTTTTAAAACGAGGCCACCAAGTAGTTGTCTCCGGAACCAGTAAACGCTCTGTAGAGCGGGCGCTTGGACAACTCGATGGTCTTGGAGAAATGATCGGTCAACCGTGCCAGGTACAGGATTATGAATCAGTGCAATCACTCTGGAATAAAGGGTTTGAGCATTTCGGCAAAATTGACATTTGGATTAACAATGCAGGTGTCTCCACCACAAAAACAATTCTAGATCGGTTGCAATTAGATGAAATTCATAACACTGTTGATACCAATTTAATTGGCAGTATTTTTTGTACAAAAGTAGCCGCTAAAGAAATGTTGAAACAAGGATTTGGGCAGATATACATGTTTGAGGGATTTGGCAGTAATGGACAATTACAACCGGGTATAACGGTCTATGGGTCGACAAAAAGAGCTCTGCGTTACTTCACTGCTGCAGTTGCAAATGAATACCAAGATACCCCCTTGATCATTGGGTCATTGTCTCCTGGCATTGTTGCCACTGATCTGCTGCTCTTCTCTTCAAAGGAAAGAAGTAAAGATGATAAGGCTTGGGAAAAATCAAAAAAGATTCTTAATATCCTCGGAGATCATGTTGAAACAGTAACACCCTGGTTGGTTGAGGAAACGCTAAAAAATAACAAGAACGGGGCACAAATTGCTTGGCTAACCAGAACAAAAGTAATCACTCGTTTCTTTTCATCTTTGTTTGTAAAGAGAAACATTATTGATGAATGGGAAGCCAGACAAGATTAAAAAAAGAACGGCTCAATGACCACTGACTTAAAAATAAAAGGGAAGGACTTCATTCGGCAAATCATTCACTCAGATCTTGCTAATGGAAAAAATGATGGAAAAGTATGCACCCGCTTTCCTCCAGAACCTAATGGATTTCTCCATATTGGACATGCGCTTTCAATCTGTCTGAATTTCGGGATAGCCGAAGAATTTGATGGGCAATGTTATTTGAGATTTGATGACACCAACCCTGCCAAGGAAAATGAAGACTTTGTAACAGCCATCAAGGAGAATGTTGCCTGGCTAGGGTTTGATTGGGATGGAAGACTGACACATGCATCCGATTACTTTGATGATTTTTATGACTATGCTTTGCAGTTGATCGAGAATGGTCAGGCTTTCGTAGACAGTCAAAATGCAGTAGAAATAAGAAAAGCGAGAGGCACTTTAAATATCCCGGGCAGTAACAGTCCCTATCGCGATCGGTCGGTTGCTGAGAATGCTGGCTTGTTCGAAAGAATGAAGAATGGTGAATTCGAGAATGGCGAACATGTCTTGAGAGCAAAGATTGATATGACTGCTCCAAACATCAACCTGAGAGATCCAGTAATTTTCAGAATCCTACATCTGAAACATCAAAGAACAGGTCAAGATTGGTGCATTTACCCTATGTATGATTTTGCCCATACACTCTCTGATGCGATTGAGGGTATCACCCATTCGCTATGCACACTTGAATTTGAGGACCATCGACCCCTTTACGAATGGTTCTTGGATCATTTGACAGTGCCACACCGACCCAGACAAATTGAATTCTCGAGGCTGAATATTGAACACACCATCACCAGTAAAAGAAAACTGGCTACTTTGGTTGAAGATAACACTGTCAGTGGTTGGGACGATCCAAGAATGCCAACCCTCTCAGGCATGAGAAAAAGAGGCTACCCGGCTGTCGCTATTAAAACTTTCTGCAACAAGGTGGGAGTTACAAAAAAAGATAAGTCTATTCAAATGGCCCTCCTCGAAAGTTGCGTGCGCGAGCAATTGGATGAGGATTCTCCTCGAGTCATGGCGGTCATCAACCCGTTGAAAGTGGTGATTGAGAATTACCCGGAAGACAAAACAGAATCATTGGAAGCACCGAATCATCCAAAACAACCGGAAATGGGAACCAGAAATATGTTGTTTTCCAAAGAACTGTTTATCGAACACGATGATTTCATGGAGGATCCGCCATCAAAATTCTTTCGCCTGCAACCGGGAGGGGAAGTCCGCCTGCGCTTTGCCTACATTATCAAATGTAACAAAATTATTAAGGACAGTAGTGGAGTAATCAAAGAGATCCATTGCAGCTATGACCCTAATACGAAAAGTGGCAGCACTACATCCAATAAAAAAGTGAAAGGCACTATTCATTGGGTGTCGGCAAAAAATAGCATTAATGCCACCATTAATCTCTACGAAAATCTGTACTCAGATCCACATCCGGAATCGAGTTCAGATCTGAATAAAAACTCCTTAACCGTGATTGAAAACGCAATCATTGAGGATAGCTTTAGTAAAGCAAAACCCGGGGATCGCTTTCAATTTGAGAGGACCGGTTATTTCGTGATCAATGAATGCGGGAAAGATGACGATACAATGTCTTTTAATCGAATTGTCACACTCAGGGATACGTGGTCAAAAATCACCAAGACTTAAGTTGCTGAGTGCTGTTTTTGCAAAAGAATTTTCAGCCAATTCTTATATAGAATTTTCCCCGAATCCTGCCACTTCACTTCCATTTGCTCCAGCAGTTTCTCTTCTGGCAATTGTAACGAGGAGCCTCCCGGGGTCACTTGTTGTTGTATATCCTGCAGTGTCTGCATGGCATCCTTAGAAAAATAGTTTGCAGGGAGTGGCGGATAATCTGGTCTGGTTCCACTCATATAGTTGTTAATTTCCCTTTTATACTCCTTGAGTAAAGTCTGGTCATCGTATTCCGGATGACCCTGACAAAAAACTAACTTTGTATCGGTAGTGGTAGCAACAAAAAAACCGGCTTCATCATGTTCTGCCAGAATTTCTAACTCTGTTCCTTCGATTTTCTCCCTGGATAAATCATAATAATGTGAATGCGGGCCCATGAATCCCTCTTGTAAACCCTCGGTTAAAGGATGGGTCGGGTTTAATAGGCGATGTGAAAACACTCCCCATGATTTTTCCGGTCTACGCTCCCTGTCAACATCGAAATAATGTTTGATTAGTGCGTGGGTCGCCAAGCAGGAACAGAGAACTGAATTGGTATACTCTTCAGCCCATTCCACAACATCAATCAGTGGCTTCCAAAAAGGCTCTTCACTCATATCCAGACGCGAAGGGTAGGCACCTGAAATGATCAAACCATCTAGTGCCAACTTAAAAAAATCCCCTATTTCGTTGTAGTGCTGTGCAATATATTCCATTGTCACCTTACTTCTTGTGACAGCAGCCACGGTGGTTGGATAAACGTGTACCAATATTTGAGCATCGCTTGCCAGCAAACGGATGAATTGCCTTTCTGTTGCTTGCAAAGCAGCATCAGGCATTAGATTCAGTAAACCAACATGCAGCTCTTTGGGAAAATCAGTCCCTGTAGCCGTAGATAGGACCACGCCTTCTTGTTCCAATCTAGCAAGAGAGGGAAGCTTGGGATGAGCAACAACAGGCATAAAATCTTTAGCGAAGCTTAGATGATGGTTACTAAGGCATCCAACATTTCGTTAGGGGCTTCATTAACAATAGCGTGCCCACATTTCGGCAACATCACGGTTCTTGAGTGAGGGATATTTTCAATTAACCCTTTGGCATTTCTTACTGGTGTCATGAAATCGTCCTCACCTAAAATCAATAAAGTGGGCGATTGAATTTGTTTGCTTCTTTCCAAGCCTTCAGAGTAATCTTGGCAAGCTTTGAGATCATTATAAATGACCCCAGGACCGCTGCGTTCAAGCAATCGTATGAGTTTTCCTAACATCCAGGTTCCTGGCACTTGGGAACCCCCAAGATGAGCAGATTGACTGTGCGACCAAAAATTAACCATTTCCTTGGCCACGTGCTTGTCTGCTTTGGCGTTATCAAGTAGCACATCACCAACAGGCATTGGTATTGAGGTACCGACCATAGCGAGAGCAGTAATTCGATCCGGGTAGCGAGCAGCAACATCAAAAGCCACCAAGGAACCCATGCTATGTCCAACAATAATCGATTTGTCCTGGTTACTTGCATCAAGTGCCTTAATCACCCAATCTGCCATGCCCTCAATACTGGGAATGACATCCCCTTCAGAGCGGCCATGACCTGGTAAATCAACGGCAAGAATATTCAGTCCGCGTCGGGCAAAGTGGCGACTGGCAAGAGTCCATACGGTGTGATCCATTGCGGTTCCATGAATAAAGGTGATGCCCATATTCCCTTGAATATGATCTTTACTCCCTGTAGCGATATAAGTCTTTTGATTATCAACATCAATGTACATGATTGTTCCTTATTGTTTCTTTAAAGCTTTCGACGCTGCTCTAAAGCCTTTCTCTAGATCTTCAATTAGATCTTCAACAGACTCAATGCCAACAGACAGTCTGATCAAACCCTCAGAGATGCCCGCTTCCTCCAAATCTTTGGCTGACATCCTCTGATGGGTGGTGCTTGCTGGATGGATAACTAAAGATTTTGCGTCACCTATGTTTGCTAAATTGGAGAATAAATCCAATCGATCTATAAACACTTGACCGATCTCTCTGCCGCCTTTAATACCGAAACTGAAAACCGCGGTCGAGCCTTTTGGTAACAGTTCTTTTGCTAACTCATGGTTAGGATGATTTTTAAGATCAGGATGACTGACCCAGTCAACCATGTCATGTTGATCCAGATACTCAACCACCTGTCGGGTATTGCTAATGTGTTTATCCATCCTCACCGATAATGTCTCAGTACCGTTAAGCACCAAAAAGGCAGAATGTGGAGCAAGACAAGCGCCAAAATCACGCGATGCTTCATTTCTGACTCTGGAAATAAAAGCTGCTGGCCCAAATTCTTCAGTAAAAGATAAGTTATGAAAGCCTGCATATTTTTCTGTCATTTGTGGAAACTTATCTGTTGATTCCCAATCAAACGTACCGCCATCGACAATCAAACCGGCCATGGAAGTCCCGTGACCACTCAAAAACTTTGTGGCTGAATGCACCACAATGTCAGCTCCCAATGCAAAGGGTTTCATCAGATAAGGGGTGGTGGTGGTTGAATCGATAACCAATGGGATGTGGTGGTCATATGCAATTTTAGCAACTTTAGGAATATTTAATACTTCAGTTCTTGGATTGGCTACAGTTTCTCCAAAAATTAGTCTGGTCTCAGGTCTAATGGCTTTCTTAAAGCCTTCTATATCATTTGGATCCACAAAAGTGGTGGTGATTCCAAACCGTGGCAAGGTATATTCCATCAAATTATGGGTGCCCCCATAAAGAGCATATGAAGAGACAATGTGTCCGCCTTGATCCACTAGAGTTGCTATGGTGTTAAACACAGCAGCTTGTCCGCTAGAGGTGGCAACGGCACCAACTCCGCCTTCCAGTGCAGAAATTCGCTCTTCTAAGACAGCGGTGGTGGGATTAGAGATTCTTGAATAAACATGGCCACCTCGCTCTATATTGAAAATTGCAGCACCCGCATCTGAGTCTCTAAAAACATAGGAGGCTGTTTGATAAATTGGAACAGCTCTCGACCCGGTCTCCTTATCAGGTCGCTGACCGGCATGATTTGAAAGCGTGTCAAAATCGAATGTTTTTACTTTTGCCATAAATTTAACCTTTTACTTGTGATAATCGATTTTCCAAATTGACCATCCAAGCCTTTTCTTTTTCAGATATTGTAGCGTATTTCTTAATAATCATAAGCCAAAAGAAGCTTAAATAAAGACTAAACTCTCTCCATAAAGCCAGTTCTTCATAATCCACAGCAAACCCATTGATCTCATAGGATTGTATAAATTCTTTGATTTGCTGCTTGTTTAATGCAAGATTTTCTATGCTGCTTGCTAAGTCAAAATAAGGATGATTCAAGCTTGCATACTCCCAATCCATAATAAAAAGTTTCTCGCCGATCAATAAATTTCCGGGGTTAATATCGTTGTGTGACAAGACCATTGGCAATTGATTCTTAGCAATAGAGTCAAATAATGAAAAGCCCTTGTGGATCATTGAATGATTCATTTCAGCAGACAGTAAATCACGATAACAATTAATAAAAGAAGAAAAAACAGGCTGACTGGCTGGTGCATTAAGCTGATGAAGATCTGCCAACAAAGTTCCCATTAAACTTGTGATCTCTCGTGGTTTAGTAGTTGTATCGTCAAGTGTTACCCCGGGAATGTATTGCCAAATCAATACCCCATTCTCAGGAGCAGCAAAAAGTATCTTCGGTGTAAAAGTCGACCCTTCCAAGAATTTTAATAATTCAATTTCACTATAACGATTCAAGCCCAGTGTTTGTGAAACAGGTAAATCAAGACGAATAACCGCTTTTATTCCTTCAAAAACGCCAGTGAACACTTGGGTAACCGGGCCGTCCTTTAAGCATTCTCCCAAAGTAATAGAATGTGGAATGGCTTCTATCGTTTTAATGTGAAGATTCACCTCGAACCAACTCCATTTGTTTCCAAGACCGATAACCGATAATAATAATGAACAAATACACAAAAAACAGAACGGCGGTAAAATACAGTTCTCTGGACATAAACAGATAAATCGAGATCGAATCAATAACAAACCAATAGATCCAATTCTCAATTAATTTCTTCGCCACCATATATGTGGTTACTATGGCTCCCCAAGTGGTCAACGCATCCATGAATGGCATGGCAGCTGTGGTGTAATTCGACAACACCTCACCGGATAATAGGGTGAGGATTAAAATAACGGATACCGCAAATAAATGATTACCCAAACCCCATCGACGAACCACAAGATGCTCCTCTGTGCCGCCTTTGCTCCATTGCATCCATCCGTAGAGCCCCATGGCCACATAGAAAATCTGCAGCGCAGCTTCCATATAGAGACCGGCATTAAACATGACGTAGAGATACAACAATGAACTTAATATCCAGGCCAGCCAACACCAGATGATTTGCCGAACTGCCAATAGCAAATAACCAATGGCGAAAATCACGCCTATAATCTCTGCCAAGTTATCCATCAATGGATCAAAACTCATAACGAATCAGTATACCTAGGTGTCTTGGATCCCCTTGTCTCTCAAAGAGAGTACTAGGAAAATTCGGTGGCACATTACCAAAATAAAAACCTCTCAATGAATAGTATTCATCAAAGAGATTTCTAACCCAAATTTCATAATTCCAATGATCTTGCTGATAACCAATCATAAGATTGGCCAGTGTGTATGAGGATGATTGATTATCATGTGAATCCGAGTAATAAAAATCACTCTTACCGTTTAAATCAAACCCAAAATAGATTGAATCGTTCGGAAACCACCTCATGCCGACAGCAAACGATCTTTCAGGTGCATGTGCTTGCCCTCTCCCATTCTGCTGGCTATTTGAATCAAAGTTATTGACCTCGGTTTGTAATAAACCCAGAGAAGCAAAAACTTGGAGCGAATCCGTTGGATTCGATTGTAGCGACAGCTCGAGTCCATAATTTTCACCACTGGCTGCATTTTGTGTCAGGAAGGTAAAAGTATTCGGATCGTTTGAGTCCATTTGTGTGGACGCCATGACCTGCTGATCTTTGCGATCAGAATAAAAAATCACTGCGTCAAGATGGGTATTGGAGTTGGCAAATTGGTGATTAATTCCAAGTTCATAGTTCCATAAATACTCTGGATCATAAATCAATGTATCCGTATAGAGTTGATTAGAAAAACCAGTGCCAAGATTGAAGCCTCCAGCTTTGTATCCTCTGCCAATGCTGGCATAGAGATTGGTGTTATCGCTCCACTCTTTCATTAGAGATAACTTACCTCCAAGCATCTGATCACTGGGGTTGAAGTGTTCCCCAAAAGTATCGTCATAATGGGCCTCCCAATCCTCCCATCTCAAACCGAAACTAACAGTCAGTGTTTCTGAAAGCAGATAATCAAATGTTCCAAACAAAGCACTATTCTCAGAACTATAGTTTCTTGTGCCGGTCACATTTTTTATGTAAGGGGGCCAGGAGCTGAACGGGTTAATATACGTTCCCAAATCAGTGATATCATTGCGTTCATTCAAGTTCAGATAATACGCACCAACCACCCAGGCAAAGGTGTTATCAATCGAATAATCAAGAGGATTAGAGAGCACTCTGAACTCTTGATTGAATGCTCGTCGTGAGCGAAGAGTCTCTGAGAAGAAGTCATAGGTATAAGGAGCATTGGCAACCGGATTACTCCAATCGGCATCATAACTGACAATGATATCGGCACTCGTTGCACTGGTGAGACTTTGCAAGGAAAAACCATTCCCTCGATGATTAACTCGAAGGCCATACGCATCAGAATCTTGTGAATCAAAGCCTGGTTTGTCAGAGAGAGTGTTAAGACTGCCATCGGTTGTCCATGAATCGGACAGAGCTTCAAAATCAGATTTTTGAATCAGAACATTCAACTCCGTATCTGCGCTCGGTCGATGGTTTAATTTTAGTCGAACTGTCAGCTCATCTTTGCCGGTAGTATCGTCGCGATTGAGATAAGAATTTTTACGAAATCCATCGCTCTCATCGTTTCTAATTGACACTCGATATTTGATTGCCGAATTATCATGAAGCGGTCCTCCAAACGCCACACCAACTGATCTCACCCCATCGGAACCCAAACTGAACTCGGACAATCCTTCAAAAACATCTGTGGGTTGTTTTGATCTCATGTAGATCATTCCAGCCAGTGCATTGGCACCCATACGGGAACCTTGAGGTCCTCGATGCACTTCAATCTGTTCCATATCAAAACTGCTAGAGATTCCACCTTGACCTGAAAAATCAATGTCATCAATAATTAACCCAACGGATGAATTAGGAGTCCCCTCGTAACCTGATTGTTCACCAATGCCTCTGATTTGAAAATATCTTGGGCGTCCGTCACTAAGAGCAAAATTTAAATTAGGAACTAAAAATGAGAGTTGTTCTAAATGTTTCATGGGTTCTGCCTTTAATTGCTCCTCACTAAGGATCATCAGACTCCCGTCATTTTTTTCTAGAGTGGTTTCTCGATAACTGGCCTTGACCACAATTTCTTCAATGGCAGCCGCAGCCATGACTGTCAACGGTGAGAGGACCGTGAGCAGGCTAAACAGTAGGATTGATCGAAATTTTGAATGCAATATGCTATTCCTCCGCCATCATTATATGGTTCAGGTTCAAAGGGTTCCTTTATAGATCTCAGACTCACTAGCCACCCCTTGCAATCTAAGGCTATGATAGTATATCGACTTAAGTTTTGCTATGTTGCCCTTATGACAGAGAAACAAGAACACGATTATAAAGCCATTGATGCTGTGGTTAATATTTGGACCGAAGAAGCCCTTTCTCACCGACCGGATTGGGGCGATGAATTCTTCGTTGACAAGATGAATACCCAAAGTGCACTGATGGCCGGACTGACTCTTGAACAAATGATAGAAAAGATGGACGAGGCCGGGATTGAAAGAGCCTTTTTAATCGCCGCTCATTCAGGTCGAGTTGGACTGCCGGGTTGCTATCACATGCCCTATGACGTGGTGGCTAGGGCTTGTGAACAATACCCTGATCGTTTTTATGGATTGGCAGGCATTGATCCGTTTGATGGCATGAATGGAGTCAGAGCTTTTGAAGACGCGGTGACAAATATGGGATTTATTGGCGGCCATCTCTATCCTCATTGGTATGAATTAGCACCCGATCACGCCAAGTACTATCCGTTTTATGCCAAATGTTGTGAACTCAATGTACCGATTCAAATGCAAGTCGGGCAATCCATGGTTTATTCCAAAGAATATCGAACTCGAAGCGTGGGCCAACCGATCACTTTGGACACAGTGGCTTGTGATTTACCTGAATTAAAATTAATCGGTATCCATGTCGGCATCCCCTGGCATGATGAAATGATCTCCATGGCTTGGAAACATGAGAATATTTACATTGGCAGTGATGCACACCGTCCAAAATACTGGCCTAAAAGTTTTATTCATTACCTCAATAGTTATGGGCAAGACAAAGTCATCTTTGGAACTGATTTTCCAGTGCTGGAATTTAAAAAATCGACTGATGATATTGATGAATTGAATTTAAAACCTGAAGTGAGAAAAAAACTCCTCAGAGACAATGTGATTCGAATATACGGACTCGATATTGATGAGTGATCCCATCGAGTTCACCACCTTCGAGGTACAAAAGGATCGATGGACCAACACCCGTGTGACCTCTGAGACCTTTGATGGTCATTTAGATCCAGATCAGGTTTTACTCAAGGTCGATCGTTTTGCCCTGACATCCAATAATATTTCTTATTGCCTGGCTGGCGATACCCTAGGTTACTGGGGATTCTTTCCCACAACAGAAGGTTTTGGCCGAATACCGGTTATGGGTTATTCAGATGTCATCGCCTCCAAGCATCCAGACATCAACGTGGGCGATCGATACTGGGGGTTTTATCCGATGTCAAATTATCTCATTGTGCAGGCAGGCAGCGTTTCCAAATCAGGATTTGCCGATGTCAGCCCCCATCGTCTGCAATATGCTCCGATCTATTCCCAGTTCGGTAACACTAAAGCCAATCCTTTTTACGAGAAGGCAAGAGAGGATCAAGATCTGCTGTTAAGGGGCCTGTTTCTCACCTCTTGGTTAGTCGAGGATTTTATGTTTGATAACGATTATTTTGGTGCTGAGAGCTATGTGATTACCTGTGCTTCCTCCAAGACCAGTATTGCCCTGGCTTTTGCTGTGAAGCAGCGAGGTGGCAAAAAAACAATCGGTATGACTTCTGAGAGCAATGTTGAATTCTGCAAGGATCTAGGTTGTTATGATGCCATCATCACCTACGATCAAGCCGCATCCCTGGATTCATCGGCAGCCATCATCATTGTCGACATGGCGGGGAATTTCAATGTCATGAAAACCTTACATGAACATTTTCAGGAGAATGTTAAATACTCCTGTAAAGTCGGTGCCACCCATATTAGTGCATTGGATGGTGACTTGAACGCCCTGCCAGGTGTAACACCGGCATTTTTCTTTGCCCCAGCTCAAGTTGAAAAACGGAACCAGGAATGGGGATCAGGAAAAGTACAAAAATTGATCGGACAGGCTTTACAAGATTTTCAAAAGTTCAGTGATCAATGGATCAGTGTATCCAGGGGTTCGGGAGTTGAAGCCATAGGGCAAACCTATGCCAAGGTCCTTGGTGGAAAAGCATCCCCCAAAGAGGGTTTTATTCTATCAATGGACTAGAATAATTCTGAGTAAATTATTCTGGTGATCACTCTTTTATGCTAAGTTTTATTCTGTATATATATAGTGTATGCAGCAATAATCAACCCACTTATAGTAAAGCTGATTACGGGTTAAAATTCAAGTTGATTCAGGGAACCGTGTAGGTTGGATTGTTGCTCTTTAATCCAGATGGGCTTGCAGGAAAGTGACCGTCTTCTCCCAGGAATCCTCAGCAGCGATCTTCTGGTATAACAGACCGGAGGCGTTGGCAAATGCATGTTTTGCCCCTTCGTAATAATGAATGCTGGCGTTTTTATTAAGTTCTTCTAAGATTTTTTCAAATTCCAAAAATTCTTTGTAGAGTCTGGTGTCTTTGGTTCCCACAAAACCAATGATCGGCATCTCAAGCTTTGAGAGTTCATTTTGATCATTGACTAAACTGCCATAATAGATAACCGTGGCATCAATATCTTCAGGCAACATCAGCGCGGTTCTCAGTGACCACTTGCCACCCAAGCACCAGCCAATGACACCTACTTTGGAAACACCCGCTTCATTGATTAGATAATCATAAGCCGCCTTCAAATTGGCCAAAGCTGGGTCTTCATTATTCGATAAATGGGTACTCAGTTTAAAAGCATCAGCAGGCTCTGTTGCCAACTGACCGTTATAGAGATCCACTGCCAAAGCAGTATAACCCAATGCGGCAAGTTGGTTGTTCATGGCATGGACGTCTTCATTCAGACCCCACCATTCGTGAATGACGATCAGGCCAGATTTGGTGTCTTGATTCGCAGGTTTACTGAGATAGCCCTTATGGGTTTGCTGTCCACTCTGGCCATAAATAATTGCATTGGTTGCGACTTTGCCAACGGGTGCTCTTTGGGCGCCCTCTGTTGAAACTGGAGTATCATAACGGTGTTCTTCAAAGTCTCCAAAATTCAGATCAATCGCAAAGAGAGTTTGACTGAATCCAAATGTTAGCAGGCTAAAAAAAACAAGTTTTAAAGAATGGGTCATACATATCCCGGTCGATAGAAGTTACTTATAAATATAACAAAAATGGCTTAATATTGATCAATAATGATCATTGCAATCAACCCATTAGTAAATAGTGAACCAATCGAGGAGTTCAATCATTGCCATTAATGTAAGCAATTGATGGGCCGGATCAACATGAACATACTCTCCAGACCTGTGCTCCTATACTTTGCTCTCCTTGGGTTTCATCATGCTGTCAATGCCGAACTTGCTCCCAACGGAAGTCTGATTATGGATGAGCAAGAACAAATTAGTTTTGTCCTTGCCCTGAGCGATGCCATTCAAGATCACCCCATTGCTCTTGAGGCATACTCCCTGGTTGCAGAAAGCCAGGCCATGCTTGATGCCATCAGATCCAATCAGAAACCACAAATCAAACTGCAAACCAATACTAGAAACAGTTTGAAACAGCGATTTGAAAACCCCCTCAGTGCACTTACCGAAAGCTCCAGAGACAAGCATCGTAGCGATGGCAGTCTTATCATTCAACAATCCATCTTTGACCAAAGCATCAAGAAGGAAATTGCCAAACAGGAAAA
>CAXGBD010000023.1:0-16270 GCA_964008355.1 uncultured Gammaproteobacteria bacterium
GTGGCAGACCTGTGGGTATTTGGAAATACTATGGAGAAGACGGTAAATTCTTAAAAAAGATTGATCAGCTGGTGGAAGGCTCAGACCAGTGTGTTTTTGCTAGTGATGGTTCAACTTTTTGTTGACAGTTCGAATCCCTCGCAAGACTAATCAGGAGAACTAAATGAATGACAAGGAACAAATTGAAAATGTAGTTCAACTTTATATCGACTGCATGGATGAATCCAATCCTGATAAAGTAATAAAAGCATTTCACGAGAATGCAACAGTAGTTGGATATTTGCATGGAGAGCTTATGCAAATGTCAGTGGATGATTTTGCTGGTTTTGTAGCATCACAACAACCCTCACCAAAAGAAAAAGGTGAAAATGTAGTGTTTGAAACCCTAACTTGTGAAATAGAAGGTACAACAGCATTGGTAAAAGTAAGAGACAAATACCTAGGCATTACCTTCCTAGACACGTTGTCTTTTATAAAAGTTGATGGCGAGTGGACAATTTATAATAAATTATTCAATGTTGAGAGCGAATAAGACACCTAACTACTAGGATGCAACACAAGGCTGAAATAGAGACAAATAGACTCTATTCATAGACTCAAATTTTTTTTAGATATTTACCTACTGCTATACTGAATAGTATGAGTAAATTGAAAGAACATGCCCGTCTATGGAAAGAACATGCTCGTTTATGGAAAGAACATGCCCGTCTATGGAAAGAACATGCTCGTTTATGGAAAGAACATTTTCGTTTATGGAAAGAACATTTTCGTTTATGGAAAAAATAAACTTCTGATTAGGTTTCTCAAGAGCTAATCGATTAATTCATCACAACCGGTTCCATGGAGACATTCAAGAACCTTGAATTGAGATTCTTGATCCAAATTCTGAAACTCTTCCTGTAGCCATTTTAAGCACTTTGCTTGGTATGAAAATGTTTTTTGTGTCCAGTCTGTCTTATCAATTTCGGTAGTCCAGGTATCTTCCCCAGCTCTTATAGCTCTTGCATTTGCTAGCATGGCAGGTACATAAGTTTTACCTACTTCACACAAAAGTTCTTTTAATAAACTGGGAGCATTCTCAATACCAAGCCAATCCTCTTTGTGAGGCTCAAGTCCACTCAAGTCTTCGATGATATCTACCCATGCAATTGTTCTAGATGAATGTTGCTCAGCTAATGTTCTTGGAGTGGGATCGACTTTAGTTAATTGTGTGAGTTGACCGTAAAAAGCAAAGTCAGCAGAGGAGGGCCTTGATCCAAATAAATATTTATAGTCTGAGAGATGAGACTCAAGTATTGAAAGAAATCTTATGTAACTTGATTCAATCATTGATGCTGTTTGCTCATTTGATCCAACCACCCATAGTCGATTAATTTGTATAGCAGATATTTGTTTGCCAAAATTTTGTCTGAGCTCATCATTCAAGTTAATTTGATGCCACAATGGCAAAATCTTCTCTGCATTCTCAATATCATCATCAAAGTGCCATCGATAATGAAACATATACTTTGTAATCCATTCGTCGGCAAAATCTTCGAGAAGATAATTGATGAAGGCTAATACTGGATCATGAGGTATCACACTTCTTGTTTGAAACTCACTCTCTAAGGATCTAATGATAGGGGTAGAATCACAGACAGCTTTAACGTTTTCCCCTTCTTGGAGGAGACAGACAGGTAAAAGAACCGGTTTTGGTGGGTCAATACCTAATTCTTTTAGATAAGTTCTAGGATCACCCCAAATCACAGAGTATGGGATTCTCCTGTATCTAAGGAGTGCAATCATCTTTCTAGTATAGGGAGATCCAGAAGAGCCTATAAGCTTGATGAGATGATCTTGATTCATTTCACTAGAAATAACTTCTTCATACCTAAAGCCTAACAAGCCAATCCCAAATAAACAAACTAGCAGTCTGTAAACTGCTGCTAACAAGCCCTGTCAAGATTTGCCTACCAGCTGGAAAGATTATCGTATGAGATAATCATGTCTTTGTGTTCAATGAGCAACTCGAAGCGCCGTTGTTCCTCCTTTTTGAAGGTTTCCTGATCAGGGTATAACTCTTCAAGGATAGCGGTTAAATCGAAGTCTTCGTAGGCAGTTTTCGCATCTGGGTAAACAATTTTAAACCGAAAATCCCAACGGTCGGCTTCACCCTGGTGATCGAATGGATAGGCGGCTTCCATTTGAACGATGCGACCCAATTCCTGTAATCGTTGTAATATGGGATAGTGATTCTTTTTGTACAGCTTCATCCATTCGTCAAAATAGCCCCACTTCACTTTGTAATAATATTCGTAGGTGAAATCATCGTTTGAATTATCTGCCGCAAGTGTGATGGGAGATAATCCACCAATACCTATAAGTACAAAGAAAATAGTCGCCATATAAAATGTTTTAATTATTTTTTTCATTTACTTCTCCTTTTTTAATAAGCCTACAACAAACAGTCAGAAAATCACAAATTGTTGATCCTGGTAGATGGTTGGTGCTTAAGACAGCTGCCTTTTAGTTATCTTCTGATAAGATATTTTTTATAGCTAAAGACATACCAAGCAATCAAATAACATATTAATTAAAGAGGTGTTCATATGGATTCACAATATTCAATGAGATGGCTAAATGTCATCGCCAATATTGGTGTTTTAATCGGGTTATTATCGGTTCTTTTTCAAATGAAACAGGATCAAGAATTACTTCGAGTCACACTAACAAATGATTATTACACATCATATATCACAGCAGACACAAGTTTTGCTGGTGAGAGCCTTCCTGCTATTTGGGAAAATATCAGAAGATTCAAGCAGCCATAAAATAAAAAACCTCAGTCAAATTTCACAAATTATTGATGGTGGAAAGTCTAGGTTTAGAATAGAATTATGAAGCACTCATTCCTTGCTTTACTTGTCTTGATTACACTTCTTGCTTGTCAAGATTCAGTGAATATATACAATAAGCCCGATTCGATCATTGACGTTGAGCAATTGATTCCGGATGCGGTTTTTGATCTTCGTTATGCTTCTTCCAATAATTTTACAGGCAAACAAGTTTCAGGATATGAAGCAGCAAAATGCCTTCTAGATCAAGAGGCCGCCCATGCTTTAAAAAAAGTTCAGTACAGCGCAAAAGCCAAAGGTTTAAATTTAATAATTTTTGATTGTTATCGACCACAGAGAGCTGTGAATGATTTTATTAAGTGGCTTGATCAATCTGAACAAGTACAACTTAAAGATCGGTATCATCCAAATTTATCCAAATCCGAACTGCTTGGTCCTTACATTGCAGAGAAATCTGAACATACTAAAGGAGTCACTTTGGATGTCAGCCTTACAAAACAAAATGTAAATGGTGAATACCAACAAATAGAGATGGGTTCATCATTTGACTTATTCGATCCTCTTTCAAATACTGATAATCCTTCTATCAGCTCGTTTCATAGAAATAATCGCTATCTATTAAAGGAGTTAATGGAGGGCGAGGGTTTTATTGCTTACGATATGGAATGGTGGCATTTTACGTTTAATCAATCAAAAGAATCAGAATTGTATTATGATTTTGTTATACGATAATCAAAGAATTCTAATTATTTGAATATGAGATATGAACAAACTAATAACAATCACTAGGATCTCTATATCACTGCTGATTATTTTCATATTAGCTAATCCAACTCTGGCTGCTCTTGAGAGTGATAAAAAACCTAATATTGTCTTGGTGTTAATGGACAATTTTGGCTATGGTGAAATTGGTGTTTATGGTGGGGGAGTTTTACGCGGTGCACCAACACCCAATATCGACAGCATTGCAACTGATGGATTTCAGCTAACAAATTATAATGTTGAGGCAGAATGTACTCCGTCACGCTCAGCATTAATGACAGGTAGATATGGTATTCGTACGCGACAACGTCAGGATGGTCCGCCTAGAGGGGTATGGTACGGCATAACTCAATGGGAAATTACCTTGGCCGAAATGCTCTCTAATGAAGGTTATGCAACTGGGATCTTCGGAAAATGGCATTTAGGAGACACCAAAGGTCGCTATCCTACAGATCAGGGCTTTGATGAATGGAATGGAATTCCCAGATCATCAGATCGAGCCTTTTGGCCGGATAGTAATAGCTTTACCCCAGATAGTCACCCAGACGCTGATTTTGCTCACGTTATGTCATCATTTCGAGGTCAAGAACCAAAGGAATTAGAAGTTTACGACCGAGCCAAAAGAGCGACTATCGATAAAGATATCACTGATCATGCCATTGATTTCATCAAACGCAAGGCAAGTTCTAACCAACCATTTTTTGCCTATCTCCCCTATACACAAACGCATGAACCAGTAGATCCACATCCTGACTTTTTCGGCACTACTGGAAACGGAAGCTTTGCTGATGTTTTGGCTCAGACGGATGCCTATATCGGTGAGCTGTTAGATACTATTGAAGAACTAGGATTGAAAGAAAACACCATATTTATTTTTACATCAGACAATGGAAGAGAAGGCGTGCCGAGATCTTTTGGTTTTACTGGTCCTTGGCGAGGAAGTATGTTTTCTCCTTATGAAGGATCTTTACGGGTACCTTTCCTGATCCGCTGGCCAGGGAAAATCCCAAATCAGCAAGTATCAAATGAAATTTTCCATCAGATAGATGTGTTTCCCACTTTGGCTAGTTTCATAGGAGTTGATATTCCGAAAGATCGAATAATTGATGGTGTTGACCAATCTGATTTCCTAATGGGGAAAACTAATAAGTCAGCTAGGGACTCCATGGTCATTTACATCGGTAATGAACTGTTCGGTGCGAAATGGCGTAATTGGAAAATTCTGATTAAGGAAATGGATGAAGATGGATATGGTATTAAGAATATGGCTTATCCCTCAGTTTATAATTTAATCGTAGATCCAAAAGAGGAAGTACCAGAGCTCAACTATTTAAATGACACATGGGTAGATTTTCCTTTATATCAAGTCTTAGAAGATCATGAAGTATCTATTGATGAAGATCCAGGCTCACCGAATCCCTAGATTTTAGAAAAAACTAATTTTATCAATATTATGACCAAAGGGTCAGACTTTGATAATTTTCTTATAGAAAATTAAACATTCCAGTAAATGTGTAACTAACAGAAAGACAAATAGATAATTGATCAGTTGAGAAATTAGTACAAAGAGGTTATTAACGCAGATTAACCAAATCAAAAAAGAATATATTTAATGCAATTCATTCAGATTCAGGTTTTAATTTCACAGCAGTTCCAGAAGCAACTAAAAATAACATACCTTTCCCTTTGCCAGAGAATTCTTGATAATCAAGATCAATGCCAATAATAGCATCAGCACCAACTTCAGCTGCTTCCATCTTTAATTCATCAAGGCAAGTCTTTCTAGAATCCCTTAGAACTTTCTGGCTAGCTTGACTGCGACCACCAAACACATCTCTAAAACCTGCAAAAAGATCACGAAAGATGTTCATACCGAAAACACATTCTGCGGTGATTACTTCAATTTCATGGTCAATGTTACGGTTAGCAACAGTAGGTGCAGTAGTTAAAATTATATTTTCGATTAATGTTTTATTATTCATATTTAATATTGAATTACTCAGGGTAGTCATGTTCAAATTTGGGTAAGTCGTCCTCAATTGAATAATAATTTCCAGCAAAAGCTGTAAAGATGTGAGCTTCTCCCTTTAGATCATTGGGTTCGTCAATAGACCCAGCCCAAACGCAGATGTAGGATGATTGTTTTGGTTTCCAAAAAAGATTTGACCCGCATGTGCTGCAGAATCCACGTTCTGCTTCATCAGACGATGCGTACCATTTAAGTTTATTATCCTGGATTAGGTTAAAATATTTTTTCTCCACAGACACCGAGGCAACAAAATTCCCGGTTGATTTTCTGCACTGAGTACAGTGACAAAAAATGATATCTGACATAGCTCCAGAAATCTCAAAACGCACAGAACCACAAAGGCAAGAACCCAAATTGATATGAGGATCAGTTTTTAGTTTTTTTGATTTCTTCATAATTAAAACTATATAACAAACCAGTCAAATAACCACCCACTCGAGCAAGATAATTGTTCAGATTAAATCACTCTTATTCTAAATCAACAACACAATACTATGTCAATATCAGTCAAGTGTTTAGATATGAGTTAGAATAAAGGGATGAAAACAACACTCGTTGATATAATAATTCTTTCATTACTCGGTCTTGAATACATAGGGTTTGGGTTAGTAGGACTAATCAATCCATTGATGGCAGCAAACTGGGTTGGATTCGGACTGAATGAATTAATTTCCTTTAGTGAACTGAGAGCAAACTATAGCTTCTTTGTTTTATTGGGAATTCTTTCTTTTATAGCAATCTTTAAAAGAGAATTGCAAAAATTAACATTCACAATCTTTGTTTTTTTATGTGGCAGTTATGTTGTTGGAAGGATCTTGAGTGTTATTCTGGATGGAGTTCCCGATAGAACTCTTTGGATTATTATAGGCGTTGACTTAACTGTTTTTCTCTTAGCGTTATGGAGATTGAATGCTATTGGCTCTAGGCCGCAGTGAAATTGAGCGATGAAAATAAATCTAATATGCTCCCCAATCAAGAAAATAGCATGCAAATCCAATACGGTCTTTTATTAAAGTACAATTCCTTAATGAAATATCTAATTCTAATACTCCCACTATTTCTGGTTGCTTTTGAGCAGCCACCAATCGATGCTAGCAAACTCATTGAAAAAAATGGCATCTACTATGAAGCTGACCCCTTAAAAGTCTTTACAGGAACTCTGCTTCATTATTATGAAGACGGTAGAGTGAAAGAGAGAGCAGGTTACCAAAATGGTACAAGAGAAGGCTTTAGAGAAACATTCCATGAAAATGGTCGGTTATTTGAAAAGGAAAATTACAAAAACGGCGAGTTAAGCGATTTGTTTCAAGGTTTCTATGACAACGGACAACTTTGGTGGCAGGGACAGGCTAAAAACAATTTACGTAACGGACAACTTCAATCTTTCTATGCCAATGGCCAACTGAAATATCAAGGGCAGTATAAAGATAATTCCCAGGAGGGAGTCTGGCAATACTTTGATAAAGACGGGAGCTTAAGTGAAATTAGATGCTATGTAAACAATGCTCAGGTGGAACTCTCCGGCTGCAGCAGACCTAAGTGAGTTTGATATTTAAAACCTGACTACGCTCAAGAAAACATAAATTCTTGCTGGTGAAAGGTGTGAGTGTAAAATATGTGATATGAAGACACTCCTAATACTAACTATCCTTTTTTTCTTACCAATATCTGTAAATAGTGATGAATTACTACTGGAGAAGATCTATCTTGCCAGAGAAGTAATCACTCTCGATGATGTCCATCCTGAGGCAACTGCAGTACTGGTACGAGGTGACCGAGTTGCTGCTATAGGTGGAGTTGAGCAACTGCAAAGCAATTTTCCCAACGTAGAACTAGATCGTCGTTTTGCTGAAAATATAATGGTGCCTGGTCTGATTGAACATCATGTGCATCCCTTATTAGCCGCAATCACTATGGGAGTTGATGTGATTGCAATTGAGGATTGGGCACTGCCAGGAAAAAAGATCCTTGGTGTTCGTGACCGGCAGGGTTACATTGACCGTTTACAAGCCGCAGAACAGCAGCAATTAACTGCTGATACTCCTCTTGTTACATGGGGTTTTCACCATTATTTTCATGACAAGCTGACGCGTCAGGATCTTGATTCAATTTCCAACTCACGTCCAATCCTGGTGATTCATCGTTCCTTCCATGAGTTTATTATGAACACTCCAGCTTTAACCTATTTTGGTATTACGCCAGAATTGATTGAGAATCTGGATGCAGAAGTAAAACAGTATGCCAATTTTGAAAATGGACATTTTTCAGAACAGGGAGCAGTCTCAGTATTACCCAATTTGATGCAATATTTAGCCGCTCCAGAACGTTTAATTGCTGGTCTTCAGATGACAGAGAAATATCTCCACCAAAATGGCATAACCCTGGTTGCCAATCCAGGTGCGATGCTGCAGCAATCGATACAGGCGGCTAAAAATTACGTTCTCGGCGATCTGGATACACCCTTTAGAACTTATTTTATTCCTAGCGGAATGTTTCTGGCTGAAAACTATGAACCAGATGCCTTAGTCACTGAGGCCAGAAAACTACTGTCTTGGGGAAGTGGCAAACTTCAATATCTTCCTGGACATATTAAATTATTTACCGATGGCGCCATGTATTCACAAAACATGATGATGAGAGATGGTTATCTTGACGGACATCAAGGAGCATGGCTGATGCAGGAAAAAACCTACCGTGAAGCTTTTAAGCAGTATTGGGATGCTGATTATCAGATACATATCCATCAAAATGGTGACATTGGATTGGACCGTTTACTCGACGTGTTGGAAGAAAACCTTAACCGAAAGCCACGTATTGATCATCGGACTGTCATTGTCCATTTCGGCTATTCCCAACCCGACCAGGTAGCCAGAATCAAAAAACTGGGAGCAATTGTCAGTGCTAATCCTTATTATGTGACAGCATTATCTGATCTTTATAGTCGGCGTGGCATTGGAGCGGCTAGATCACAACAGATGGTAAGACTGGGCGACCTTCAACGCGCCGGTATTCCTATATCCCTACATTCAGATATGCCCATGGCACCCGGGGCACCTCTACAACTGATGCATTCAGCAGTTAACCGGGTTAATTTTGCCAATGAGGTCGCTGGACCCGAACAACGCATCTCTCCTGAACAGGCACTACGTGCGGTGACCATTAATGCTGCTTTCACGTTGGGATTGGAAAAAGATTATGGGTCGATCAGTATTGGAAAATACGCAAACTTTACTCTATTAACTGAGAACCCGCTGACTATAGATCCTTTGAAGATCAATGAAATAGAAATACGAGGGACAATGGTTGAGGGACGACATTTTCCAATAAACTAATCAGCTCTCTTGGGGACTTTAAATACTTAAACGGTCCAAGACCATAGGGAAAGCCTCGACGTATCTTTGTACATCCTCGATCTTGCCCATGCTGACTCTTGACCAGTTCGTATGTTTTCCATATTTGCCGGCAATGATAATGTTTTGCTTTCTCATTTCATCACGAAAAGTGTCAGCATTAATGTTGCCAAGATTGACATAGATAAAGTTTGTTTGAGAGGGAAGTGTTTCTAAACCATTGCTACTTGCAACTTCAATGACCATCTCTTTTGCTTCATTAATTTTTGATTTCGAATAATTTAAAAATTCCTCATCGTCATAACAGGCAATAGCCCCAGAAACTCCAGCCATTGCAGTTGAATATTCACCTGTGCCATTTCTATTAATAGTTCTGATAATTTCAGGGTGAGCAATAATATAGCCCACCCTTTGACCTGCCATCCCATAGATTTTTGAAAATGTTCTTGAAATAGCAATATTGTGCCCCTCTTTGATCAGTTTAACCATGGTATTTGTTTCAGGATGATCGGTCACTTCGTTGTAGGCTTCGTCAACTAGAACGAGTACTGTTTTTGATATGATCCTCAGAGCCTGAGAGAGTTTCTCAGGATCAATAAGGGTGCCAGTGGGGTTATTGGGGTTACAAATATGGACCATAGAAATATTTTCATTGTGCAAACTCAGCATTTTCTGAAGGTTTATTTCTAAATCGTGACCATTCTCAACACGAATTATTTTTGCACCCATAGATCGTGCAATCAATAAAGGGATATCCCAGGTCAATTCTGAACTGATTATCGGATTCTTTCTGCTTTGAATTTGTGATAGAACCGTTAATGCTTGGGTTGATCCAGCACTGATCGTTATGTGGTTTTGGGTCAATTCATGTTTTTCAGCAATCATATTCTTTAATCTTGTAACAAGATGATCGGGGTAATAAGCACCTTCATAGGAGGATTCGATGATGGCTTGAAGTGCTTTTTTACTTGGGCCATAAGGATTTTCATTCCAATTCAATCGGGCAATGCCACGTTCAGGCCCATAAGATATTTCTTTTGCATATAAAGGAAAGTTTATGACATTGCTTGTTGCAGCCAGTGACAATGCAGACACTGAGTGTGTGATAAATTTTCTTCTAGAATTATTCATCAGTTGAATATATTCAAAATAGCATAATTGTTCTCTAATAGGCAAAATATGGAGGTGATGAATGACCTGACTAGAAAAGGAACAGATTTTCAAAAAATGGTGTGGGCAGAATTGAAAAAAATACCTTTTGGAGAAATCAGAACCTACAAGGAAATAGCTGTTGCCATAGGAAAACCTAAGGCTGCTCGTGCGGTTGCCAATGCATGTGGTAAAAACCCTTATCCAATAATTATCCCATGTCACCGAGTGGTTCGATCTGATGGAACTATTGGTGGCTACACAGGGGATGGGGGTGTTGAGAAAAAAAGACAGCTATTAAGACAAGAAGACCATTTGAATTTTTGACTGTATATGATCCTGGAGAAATCATTCTTGTTTCGGTTAAGATAAAATTCACTAATTAAATCTAATTGATTAACATAAGTAATTAGTTTTTTTATAGGGGTCTATAGAATGAAAGAGTTTAAGGGTAAAACTGTGGTGGTGACTGGGGCAGCCAGTGGCATTGGTTATGCACTAGCTGAACGCTTTGCACAGGAGAATATGAATATTGTTCTGGCTGATATTGAACAAGATGCTCTGGATGCTGCTGTTGTAAAGATCAGCGATTTGGGGGTCGAAGCAGTAGGGATAGCAGTTGATGTCATGGATAAAAATTCCGTTCAATCACTAGCCAAGCAATCAATAGATGCTTTCGGTAATATCCACATACTGTGTAACAATGCCGGGGTCGCACCTCCCGCTATCGATGGAGCGATCTGGGAGCATGATATGAGTGATTGGGATTGGGTGATGGGAGTGAACTTTTATGGTGTCCTCTATGGCATACAAACCTTTCTGCCACACATGATTGAGCATCAACAGGAGGGCCATGTACTCAATACCATTTCGATGGCAGGTATCCTGGGCCTTGAAGGTAGTTATGGGGTGAGCAAGTTCGCTGCTTTGTCACTCAGCGAGGGACTGTTTCAAAGTTTAAAAAAGATCAATAGTAAGATTGGAGCATCCGCCCTGTGTCCTGGTTTTGTAGCTACAAACCTTACTGATTCTCAACGGAATCGACCAGAACATTTAGCATCCGAGAAAAAATCCAATTTCTTGTTAAAACAACTCGCCGCATCAGTATTAAAAAGAGGAAAAAAACCAGATGAAATAGCGGCAAGAGTTATCGAGGCTATTAAAGCCAATAGTTTTTACATCCTGCCTCATCCGATCTACGATGAAATGGTTAAAGAGAGATATGAAAGAATTCTTGCAAGAACTGAACCAGAAACAGTTGACATAAAAATGGCATGGTTGGGTTCGCTGTTACGTAGAGAGGAATATTGATTAACAATGAAGGTAGTGAAAAATTTTATCTACCTCACATTGTCACTGATCTGCATAATTTGTATATCGCTGCTGATTCTTTTTTCCACCCAACGTTCAGATATAGAAGTCATCGCAATAACCGATTGTAAGTCGGACTCAAAATTAACTGTATATTGTGGCTTTTCTAACCCAGAAGATATGGTGGTTTTACCAGATAAAAAAAACTTGTTGGTCTCAGAGTTTGGCGCTCTTCCTCCCATGAATCCCGAAAACCTCCCAGGTCAAATCTCACTATTTAATACCGATACATTGGAGATAAAACCGATAAATATTTCACTAGGTGACAAAGAATGGGGACATGCAAACTGCACCCGTAGTGATTCAATTTTCTCTCCTCATGGTATTGATCTTATTCAAAGGAACGATGGTCGTTATCAATTAGCGGTAGTTAACCATATGCCCAGAGAAACTGTTGAGATGTTTGAATTAACTGATGTTCAAAATACTTGGTCACTGATTTGGAAAGGTTGTATTGATGCACCTGAATTAGGCTACTTCAACGATGTTGCTCTAAAGAAAGACGGTACTTTTTATGTATCGCATATGTATAACAGAGACAAATCCTTATTATGGTTGGTCTATGCTACATATGTCACCATTGATACAGGTTTTGTCTACCAATGGGATGCAGATCGCGGATACCAAAAAGTTTCAGGCACCGAAGGATCCTATCCCAATGGGGTTGAACTTTCTCTCGATGAGAACTATTTATTTACCAATTATATTTTAAATCGAAAAACTTCTAAGTTAGATCTTGCCAGTGGAACTGTAATCCAGGAACACTTTGGAGTCGGAATGCCAGATAATTTAACTATAGATGGAGAATTTATTTGGGTTGCTACCCAAGATCACACGGGCACAGATCTGTTGTTGCATTGTGGTAGTGATGATATTCTCCAATGCTCATTACCGTTTACAATCTTTAAGCTAAAACAAAGTGACTTAAGCGAAGTTGCAGTGTTTTCATTTTCTAACACCGTAATGGGTTCGGTGACGGTAGCAGTTCCAGATGAGGATAGAGTATGGCTTGGTACCTTTCATGGCGATAGAATGGCAAGCTTTAATATTGACTAAATAAGAGAAAATAATGAAAGCATTCTTATGTAGAAAATTTGGACCCATTGACTCACATCAGGTTGAGGAGGTTGATGATTTAGTGCCTGCTAAACATGAGGTTTTGGTTGAAGTATACGCCGCAGGTGTTGCCTTTCCAGATGTCTTAGTGGTTCAAGGACTTTATCAGTTTAAGCCGGCATTTCCTTTTTCACCAGGAGGTGAATTTGCAGGTGTGGTTAAAGAAATCGGTGAAGGGGTTCAACGATGGAAAATAGGAGATCGAGTCATTGGATTTAAAGGTAGTGGCGGCTTTGCAGAACAAGCACTGTGCAATGAATTTAACCTGATGCCTCTACCAGATGCAATGGAGTATCTAACCGGGGCAATTTTTCCAATGAATTATGGAACTTCGATCTATGCATTGAAGCAAAGAGCCGAATTACAATCCGGAGAGACACTGTTGGTATTGGGCGCAGGAGGTGGATTGGGTCTTACTGCCCTCCATGTTGGTAAAGCCATGGGAGCTAAGGTCATAGCGGCTGCATCGACACCAGAAAAATTAGAATTGTGTTCCCAGCAAGGTGCTGATGCCACCATTCTTTATTCAAGAGAGAGTATGGATACTGACTCTCAGAAAGAGTTTTCCAATGAATTGAAACGCTTAACCGAGAAAAAAGGGGTGGATGTGATTTTTGATCCGGTTGGCGGATCCTACAGTGAGCCTGCTTTAAGAGCAATTGCATGGAAGGGCAGGTACTTAGTGATTGGTTTCACATCAAGTATTCCGTCCATACCTCTCAACCTAGCCCTTTTAAAAGGTTGTCAGATTGTTGGTGTTTTTTGGGGTAATTTCTGTATCAAAGAACCTTTAGTGAATGCTGCAAACTTCCAAGAACTCTTTGAGATGTATGGAGCAGGTAAAATCAAACCTTTTGTAGTGAAAACGTTTGCTCTTGAGGACACAGCAGCAGCCATAGCAACGCTGGCCAATCGAGAGGCTGTTGGGAAGATTGCAATCTCCATTCGTGACTAAATGAAACAATCTGCAAGTTATGGACTGCTCGGGTTCCTAACGGTTATTAATATTCTCAACTTTATTGATCGACAACTGCTCACCAGTTTTTCTAATTTTATTGTTCCAGATTTAGGTTTAACAAACACCCAATTTGGTTTCCTCACTGGATTTGCCTTCATCATTTTTTATTCTTTGATGGGTTTGTTCATGGGAACTATAGCGGATCGAGTGCATCGCCCGAGATTTATCTCTTTTGGTCTTGCACTTTGGAGCATTCTTACGGCTCTATCGGGCATGGCCAAAAGCTTCTGGATGCTTTTTATTCCAAGAATATTTATTGGAATAGGGGAGTCAATTTTGACACCTACCGCTCTGTCTCTGCTCTCTGATCGTTTTCCAAAAAGAAATATGGGCTTTGTAGCTGGTGTTTATTATCTAGCAGTACCCCTTGGAGTTTCTGCTTCTTTGTTCACTGCTGGTTATTTAGGACCAATTTTAGGTTGGCGAAATTGTTTTTATTTATTAGGACTGTTGGGATTGGTTTTTGCTCTATTCATGTTATGGGTCAAAGAAACACCCCATCGGCAAAGAGATATCACCCAGCAACCGAGTAGTGCTGTAATCAATAGAAAAAACTTCCATGAGGCCATCACAATTTTACGAACCTCGCTCCAACAATACGCATCATTAAAATGGACAATCTATGGGGGTATAGCTGTTCACTTTATACTTGGTGCCATGGTTTTTGAACAATTGTGGTTTGTTGAAGAGAAAGGTTTTGAGAAAGCTGAGATTGCTAGAATAGCTGGTTTTATGGGACTTACTGGAGGAGTCATGGGAAATATATTTGGTGGCATTGCTGGGGATTACTATGCCAAAGTTACTGGTCAGGGCAGGCAAATGTTCCTTTTTTGGTGCATACTTTTATTTGTTCCCGCAAATATCATTTACCGAATAACAGATGATAACGGCTTTATATTTTTCACTTGCATGTTTTTAGGCTTTTTTCAGTGGGGATGTATCTACGGTCCAGTATTTTCTTCTGTTCAAGAAATGACGCCTGTTAGAATTAGAGCAGTCATAGTGGCCTATTATCTACTAATGGTAAATATTATTGGTCTGGGCTTTGGGATCACCTTGAGTGGGATAATGATTGATTATCTTATCAGTCAAGGCTCTGAGGAACCCTATTCAGTCACCTTGCTGAGTTTCCAACTGTTGTCTGGTTTGTCTCTACCTGCTTTGTATTATGCTGGAAAGAACTATAAAAGTGATAGAGAGCAAATGCTGGCACAAGAAAACATTAGTTCTTCGCCACAGTAAATTCTAATTCTTTATTTTCAAGACTCCCAAATCTGATAGCAAAGATATCTTTTAAATAATTTTGAGTATTTCTCCATGGGTCTCTGGAACCCTGTTTAGGAAACTTGTGCATAGATCTGACCACATAACCAGATGAAAAATCCAACCAATTTCCATCGTCTTCAACAATGCCATCCACTCTAGGACAACAATAATCAAAGTTTTTATTATCCATGAAATTTAATACTCTACAGACATATTCTGAAGTGAGATCAGCCCTCAGTGTCCAGGATGCATTAGTATAGCCAAATGTCGCAACTAGATTAGGAATATCGTTGAACATCATGCCCTTGTAGGTCATTTTTGTGGATACATCAATTTGTTCATTATCAACGAATAACTCTATCCCATTACAAACTAATAAATTTAAGCCTGTTGCGGTTACAATGAGATCTGTATCGAGTTCATCTCCTGATTTAAGTTTGATCCCTGTTGTTGTGAATCTTTCAATATGATCTGTTACAACTGACGCTTTTCCTGATTTAATGGCATTAAATAAATCACCATCTGGTACCAAACACATCCGTTGTTCCCATGGGTTATAGTTAGGAGTGAAATGGGTATCAACATCATAATTTTGATCTAAGGATTCTTTGACTAAGTTGATAAGAAATTCTTTGGTTTTTTTAGGATATTTTCTGCATTTTTGAAAAAAGAACCATTGTGAAACAAAAATGTTTCTCCAACGAACCAGAAAATAAGCTATTTTAGAGTTTGTATATTTTCTCAAAAAATTTCCCATAGCATCTTCTTCGGGAGCAATAAGATAATAAGTGGGTGATCTTTGGAGCATCGTCACATGAGCTGCTTCCTCTGCTATGGAAGGGACAATAGTTACAGCGGTAGCGCCACTCCCTATAACTACTACGTTTTTATTTGCATAGTCGAGGTCTTCTGGCCATTCTTGGGGATGAATGATTTGGCCAGAAAAATCATCTCTTCCCTCGAAGTGGGGATTGTATCCTTTTTCATAGCTGTAATAACCACCGCAGAGAAATAAGAAATCACAGGTGAATGTTTGTAGTTCTTGTGTCTTTTGATTTTCAACACCCAGTGTCCATTTGGATTCTGCAGATGACCAAGAGGCGGTTTGGACCATTTGACTATAGTGTATATGTTCATCGATGCCATATTCATCAACCGTCTCACGTAGGTATTTGAGTATAGAGGAGCCATCCGCAACAATTTTTTCTCCCTCCCAGGGCTTGAATCTAAAGCCCATCGTACACATATCAGAGTCAGATCTGATACCAGGGTATCGAAATAAGTCCCATGTTCCCCCAAGGCATTCCCTGCCTTCAAGGATGGCATAAGATTTGTTTGGGCACTTTGTCTGTAAGTTATAAGCAGCATCAATTCC
>CAXGBD010000024.1:0-15588 GCA_964008355.1 uncultured Gammaproteobacteria bacterium
TTGAAATGATAACGGATTTCTAACAAATTGATAACTATATTGGGAGAAGAAATGAAACGCTTACTAGGTATTACCATATTTTCAATGGCAATCATCTTTTCTGTTCACGATGCTTCTGGAGAGAATCAATCAATTCAACTTTCTGAAGCAATTGATGAAATGTTTGTCGACAGGGAGAATAAACCAGGATGTGCTGTTGGAGTAATTAAAGACGGAGAGTATATACACAATTCAGGTTATGGTATGGCTAACCTTGAGTATGGGATTAAGATTGATTCAGACTCAATCTTTAGAATAGCGTCAATCAGCAAACAATTTACAGCAATGGCCATAGCGATCATTGAAGAAAAAGGTTTACTAGCTTTTGATGACGAAATGAAAAAACACATTCCTGATCTGATGGATTATCAAAGCAAAGTGACAATCAACCAGATGATTCATCACTTCAGTGGTCTCGGTGATTACGAGGACAGTGATTATCCAAACCGTTTCAAAAACGCGGTTGATGAAACATTTAGATGGGGCAGCGAAGATTACATGAGTAATAATGAATTTCATGAAATGATTAAAACATTACCGCTAATCATGGAACCTGAAACCAAATTTTGGTACAGCAATACTGGTTACGCTCTTCTTGCACTGGTCGCTGAAAATGTAAGCAGTATGAGTTTGCGAGAATTAGCTAAAAAAGAGATCTTTGAGCCTCTCGGCATGGATGATTCTTTTTTCAACGATAACGTCAAACTCATCGTAAAAAACAGAGCCGATGGTTACTCCCCTATAAAAAAACATCCAGGCGAATACGAAATCAACATGACTAATCTCAGTTGGGTTGGTGATGGTGGTATCTTCACTTCTATCAATGATTTTATTAAATGGGATCAAAATTTTTATGATAATAAACTGGGTGAAGGAAAAGCATCCTTGATTGATACCATGGAACAAACTTACGCTCAGACAAAAGTAAAAAAAAGAAATCAAAAGCTTTCAAGAGAACAAGAAAATCAGCGCACTTATGCATTTGCTCAAAACCTTGCCTACCATAATGGATTGAAAAGATGGTCACACTCTGGCTCATGGGTTGCTTACAATAGCTACTATACGAGATTTCCTGAGATACGTTTTTCTGTTGTGGTCTTTTGTAACACCAATGAGATTAATGCCACAAAGGTGACTAATAAAATTATCGATCTATATTTTGAATAAAATTAAAATGCATTCTTGCCGGTTAATTCTCGTCCTACAGCCAATTGATGAATGGTTTCTGTACCTTCATAAGTAATGACAGTCTCTAAATTGAGCATGTGACGAATGGGAACATATTCCGCGCTGATTCCAGCTCCACCTAACATATCCCGACAATCTCTAGCAATATCCAAAGCCATTCTCGTATTATTCCATTTAGCTAATGAAACTTGGGTTGGATTCATCTTTTCCTGATCTTTAAGTTGCCCTAGCCTGTAGGCAATGAGACTGGCTGCTGTAATCTTTCTTTGCATGTCTGCCAACCGTATCTGTATTGCTTGATTCTCTGATAGAGAACGTCCAAACAACACTCGGGTCTCTGTGTAGTCCAAGAGTTCTTGTAAACAGGCTTCTGCTGCTCCTATTACCCCCCAAGCGATACCATATCTTGCCTGTGTGAGGCAACTGAGTGGCCCTTTTAAACCGGTCACATTGGGCAGTACATTTTTATTAGGAATTCTGACATTATCAAAAAATAGTTCTGAGGTAACCGAGGCCCTCAAAGAAAATTTATTCTCAATTTCGTGAGCATCAAAGCCTTCTGTATCCGTCTCTATAAGAAAGCCTTTAATGCCATCCTCTGTCATAGCCCAAATCAAAGCGAGGTCAGCTATAGAACCGTTGGTGATCCACATTTTTGAACCATTTATAATCCAATCATTGCCATCCTGTTTGGCATGGGTTTTCATATTCCCAGGGTCTGATCCTCCTTGAGATTCAGTCAATCCAAAACAACCAATCGCCTCTCCTTTAGCTAATTTTGGTAGCCAATAATTTTTTTGCTCATCACTTCCATATTGATCAATTGGATACATCACTAAACTGCTTTGAACCGACACAAAACTTCTAAGACTGCTATCCCCTCTTTCTAATTCTTTGCAGATCAAACCATAACTGATGGCATTCATGCCAGCACAATCGTAACCTTGAATTGAGCTACCAAGAAGTCCCATTGATGCGATATCAGGGATTAATTCAGCTGGAAAGATATGATTTTCAAAACATTCTTTGATAATGGGCATCACATTATCATTAACAAATCGACCCACATTAACTTGCACCAACTGTTCTTCTTCAGTGAGGAGTGCATTAATATCAAATAAATCTAGCTTCATAACTAATGTAGGACTAAATTATAGGATCTTATGTTTTCCTTTCAGGATTTCAGCAAACATAACAAAATCTCCGATGAGGCTATAAAAAGGATACTTAAAGGTTGCAGGTTTGTTTTTTTCAATAAAAAAATGACCAAACCAGGCACAACCATACCCAGAAATAATAGCATAAGCTAGAAATGTAGGATCAATGGTCATAAGAAAACGTAGAGTAAAAAAAATAACTAGCCAAGTACCTATAAAATGAGTGAGCTTCGTATATTTAAGTTTGTGTTCATTGATGTAGAACGGATAAAACTCTTTAAAATTTGCAAATGTTTTTTTAGTCATTCTTTCATCCTAACATATCATCGCATTCTTAACCGCTCAGCAAGATCACTGAGAAGAGTCTTGGTAGAATTCCAACTCATACAAGCATCGGTCAGTGAAACTCCATATTTTAATTGCGATAGATCTTCAGAGATTTTTTGACTGCCTTCATTAATGTTGCTTTCCAGCATGAATCCAATAATGGATTGATTGGAATCCAGCACTTGATCAATACAATTATGTGCAACGCTTGATTGTAAATTAAAATCTTTATTCGAGTTCCCATGACTGCAATCAATCATGATTCTTGGAGGCAACCCTTCTTCATTAAGCTTTTTCTCGCAAAGTGCAACGCTACTCTTATCATAATTCGGTTGCATGCCTCCTCTTAACACAACATGGCTGTATCGGTTTCCCTTGGTTTCATAGACAGTAATCTGCCCTGCTTCATTGAGACCTAAGAAATGATGCGATTCCCGTGACGATTTAATGGCATTGATTGCAACAGATAAAGAGCCGTCTGTGCCATTTTTAAAGCCAACAGCAGTGGATAGACCACTGGCAATCTCTCGATGAGTTTGTGACTCAGTTGTTCTTGCACCAATTGCTGTCCAACTGATTAAATCTCCAAGGTATTGCGGCATAATCGGGTCCAGAGCTTCGGTTGCTATTGGCAAGCCAGTTTCATTCAAATGAATTAATAGCGAACGTGCTATATGAACACCCTTATCAATCTGGAATGTATCATCCATAGTAGGATCATTGATTAAACCTTTCCAGCCAATTGTTGTTCTTGGTTTTTCAAAATAAACACGCATTAATATTTGAAAAACATCAGATAACTGGATTGACAATTCTTGCAATCGATTTGCATAATCCTTAGCAGCTTCAATATCATGAATTGAACAAGGTCCAACCACTACAATCAGTCGTTTATCTGTTCGGTCTAAAATGGACATTAGGTCTTTACGACTACTCAAGACAGTTTCCCTAGCAGCATCTGTCAACGGCAGAATTGCTTTCAATATCCTTGGAGGAGGCAACTTCTCCTTAGCAATAACATTAATATTATGTATTTGGTTATTCATATTTTTTAAAAAATAGTAGCGGAACTAACTGATGTAAATTGGAACCTTACTATTTCCCACTTTTTAAGGTTGTATAGTGTAATAAATCCTTGGGTATAAATATATATTAGGGATTAGCTGCTGCACTCATTACCTTTAATGTTAGCAAACCCCCAATAGTGATAACCGAGTATCTTGGGTGTTCCCGGCAAATACATGGTTTCCAGTTGTGTGATAGAGAATCCTGCCGATTTAATGAGATTGGGTATATCCCGATCAAGATTACACCCTCCCGAAATCTTTTTCCAATATGGATTAATTCTTCCTTGCCACTTCAGTGTGTTCTCATCTGGAGCCTTACCATGTTCACAAAATATCATCACTCCTTCTGGTTTTATGACTCTTTTGATTTCTTTGATTGCTGCTTCAACTTCAGGAATCGAACACATAGTGTAGGTTATCAGTACGGTATCTACTGAATCATCGATGAGGGGTATTTCCTCTGCCCCTTTAAGTAAAAACTCAACATCTAAATCCAATCCTGAGACAACTTTCTTTGCCATTTCATGGAGTTCTTCAGACGGATCAAGCCCCCATATTTTATTGACCTTAGAGGTTTCATAAAAAGGAAAATTGAGTCCGGAGCCAATTCCAACTTCCAGTATGTTTCCTTTAGCATGAGGGACAACTTTCTGACGTTGCTCACTAATGGGTTCTAGGCCACAAGTACAATTTAATATTCTGGGGAGAATGTATTTATCATAGAGTTTCATGTTTTCCTTGAGTATAAATACATGATTAATCTTCCCTTGAATCTAGTTATTTGTCCAGTATGTTTCCTTGCCTATTTCAGGGGTATCTGGAATGGCTCTGACTAAGATTAGTGAAGCCCCTGCAATACTTGCCCCTATTAAAAAAACTGCACCATGATTTTCTATCCAAATTAACCCCAGGAGAGCCGGTAATAAAACTGCAGCTATATGGTTAATAGTAAAGCTAATCCCTGCAGTTGAAGCAATATCAGCAGGATCAGCTATCTTTTGGAAGTAAGTACTTATGGCAAAAGATATAGAGAAAAAAACGTTATCTAAAATGTATAGCACTAGAGCTATATTCATACTTTCTACAACTGCATAGCTGAGGAATATGATAATCAAACCTAAATATTCTAGAGTGAGGGCCTTTCTCTCACCAATTCTTTCAACCAGCAATCCCAGTTTTGGGGCAATCCAAACAGTGATACCTGCATTGACTAGAAATAGCAAAACCATCTTTTCTAAAGGAAACCCAAATTTTTGGACCAATAAAAATCCAGCAAAAACCATAAAAATTTGTCTTCTAGCACCAGCTAAAAATGTTAATGCATAGTAAAGCCAGTAGCGTTTTCGAAAAACTAATTCCTTGCGTTGCTCAACTGTTTCACTAAATTGCGGAAAATGGAACCTACAGAAAATACCGATTATTACTGTGAGTAAACCAGCTACTGTGTAGATCCATGTATAAGTTGGTTCAAATAGAATCACAATGAGATAGAGCGTGGCAAGAATTGCCAATGTAGAAGCGGAGTGAATACTTATAAGCTTACCTAGCACCCTAGGTGCTTCTTCTTTGGTTAACCATTGCAAACTTAAAGAGATTCGCAGCGTTTCTAAGTAGTGAAAGCCTGTGGACATTATTACTGTTGTGATATAAAGACCCAGGATTGAGGGAAAAAAACCGGTCAGTGCCGTACCAATTCCTAGTAAGATCAAACTAATAATTGCAAAATTTTGCTGACGAATAAAAAGCAATAAGAACACTACAGTAAATGCTAAAAATCCAGGTACCTCTCGCAGGCTTTGAAGCATCCCGATCTCCTTGCCGCCAAAATTTGCTATCTCTACTACAAAATTGTTCAACAGAGCCTGCCAAACTGAAAAGGCTATAGGAGCACCAATTGCTAAGATAAACAGCAGTGACTTTTTATTTCTTGGTATTGTAAACATGATCAGTATATTTAGTACAGTGAATCGAGTAGTTCAAGATGCATTATTTCTTATATTTTTTGTGAATAAGTAATCTAATCAACCCTGTTGCTATTGTATCGCAGGCCAAACCTGTTCACCGATCAGTTTAATTTGTTCCGCAGGCTCATCGTGCACACGTATCGCGATCTCAGTTAACCCGGCGTCTTTAAATTTTTTTAGTGTTTCGATTGCATAATCAATCTGATCTAGTCCACCAACAAATGAAATGTTATCGATCATCTTATTGATCAGTTCATCTGGCACGTTTTCGATGACATGGGTACTGCGTCTGAACGCATTTAGAAAATCCTGTTCATGATCACGCATAAATTTGACTTCATCGGGTTCTAGGAATGGTGCAAAATATTGCTCGCCGAGCCAACCTCGGAGCATCAATTCACGCCTGGCTTCGCGGATCGAGGCTTCTGCATCTTCCTTGATATGCCATGCCCAAAAATTGCTAATCCGAAAATTAACAGAAGAACGACCAGCCGCTTTGAGGTCGGCGTGGGTGGCTTCAATGAAATCTTTCATAAGGGATGGCACAAAGTCACTGGTAATCAGCCCGTCAGCTAGCTGTGTGGATAGCCGCCGTGTTTGTGGATGGTTTGAACCAAAGTAAATTAGTGGCGGTTCATCATTGGCCCACTTGGGTTTATAGCCGAACACCTTATAGAATTCACCCCTGTAATTCATCGTCTCATTGGGTGAAATCCCTTTCAGAATCTCCAGACATTCGCGTACCTTGCCAACAAATCGTTCACGACCTTTTCCCATGACCTGATTTACAGCGCCACCACCACCAATCATAATCATCGCCCGGCCGTTACTGAGATCATTTAATGCAAATAATAGATTGGCAATTTTCAGTGGATGCAGTTCTGCTGGGGCAACAGCCATTGGGCCAAGGCGGACTTTGGATGAGCGTTCCGCCAATAGTGCTAATGTGAAGAACGGATCCCGTGACCAGCCATAGTTGGCAGACCAAACGCCTCGTAAGCCATAATTCTCTACCATTAAACCAAGTTCCGCTGCTTCTTGCGGTGAAGTGAATTCATTGAGGATGATGTCGATTTCCATGAGGGTTTATTTAATTTAATTGTGATTGTTTTTGATTGTTTTTGATTGTTTTTCTCAGGAAATAAGCTGTTGAGGCAATCCAGCCCATGACACAAAGAAATACAAACCATTCCAGTATTGGTAAAGCCCAAATTTCTGGTCGGTTCTTCAAAATTTCTACAACACTTTCGCTGCCCTCTTGAGAACCGGGAAGGAACCATAGAAATAAAGCAAAAGCTAACACTGTTATACCACTTGTTATAGCAGTAACTTTGGGCAACTGTGGTTGGCGACTACAGAGAATGTACAAGCTATAACCAAGAGATACCAGCAACCCCCCGCGAAAAAAAGTATTTGCTGTCACCATGTGAATTTCCAATTGATTCATAGGATATATTCCTACAAGGGTCACAGTGATACTGGTTACAAGCCCCACGATGCCTAACCCCAGCCCCCACCTGCCACCAATGTGTATAGCCATCCCTAACATAAAGCAAGAAGTCAATAAGCCACCTAGAATTAACCCTCCATTGAATATTAGTGCAAGAGGAGATACCCCTATTTCACCTAATTCAGAAATAAAATGATTGAGAAAGCTGTAAGCTTCATTCTGCCTTCCCACATAAGATGATGCGGCAATCAATACGCATAGTAGGATAATTAAAATTCCTGCTTGAGCCATGTAAGAACTGGCAATAATTAATTTTTCCACACCATTTCTTTTGATCATAAAGTTCATTTAAAAATTTTCTTTAAATGGACGGAGATCAATTTCCTGTGTCCAAGCACTCTTCTGCTGATTATGCAATGTCCAGAAGGTTTCTGCGATTGCATGGATATCAAGTAGTCCGTCTTTACCCAGTCCAGCAACATAATCTGGAAAACCTTTGACAACTTTATCCCCATTAATTGCCCCGTCAACAATCACATGTGCGACATGGATCTCTTGCCTACCAAACTCACGGGCCAAGGATTGAACCATCAAACGCAATGCACCCTTGCCCGCGGCGAAGGCGGAAAAATTGGCTCGCCCACGGAGCGAACCCGATGCACCGGTAAACAGTAGGGACCGCCTGGGAGCGGCATCACCTTGTTCTAGCATCAAACGTAAAACAGCTTGTGAGGTTAAAAAACCACCCAGACATAAGACCCTCCACATGCTTTCAAAAATTTCTGGTGTAACCTCAAGAAATGGATCAGGGCGGTTATTGCCGGCATTGTAAATTGCCAATTCTAGGGGTAGATTGCTAACACGAACTCTATCGATCATTGCATTGACGTCAGCTTCATCGGTTACATTGGCAGTGATTGGTACGCCTTGACCACCATTAGAATTTATTAGTTCTGCAATGTGCTCAACTTTATCTGTTGTCCGGCCACAAACAAAGATCTGAATCCCTTCTCGAGCAAAGCGTTTGCAAAGTGCTGCTCCAAGTCCTTGTTCAGGTCCCACGCCCATGATCAGCGCACTAGTTTTTGCTGTCATTCTTACTCCTCAGACTTTGGATTCATGGATGTGACCAGTTCATCAACTATAAACAACGGGGGTTCACCATAATCTAGAACTGTAGAGTGGAAATCCCGTATATCAAAATCATTACCCAATCTTTGTTTTGCTTTTTCTCTTAATTCCAGAATCTTTAGCATTCCAACTTTATAACTGCAAGCCTGTCCGGGCCATACTATGTATCTTTCTATTTCAGCAGTAACTTCTGTATCGGACATACCTGTTACTTTCTTCATGTAATCCATGGCCTCTTCTCGTGTCCAGCGCTTGAAATGAATTCCGGTATCAACAACCAATCTGACAGCTCTAAATAACTCACTCTGCAAAACCCCTAATTCATCATAGGGATTATTGGCAAGGCCAATTTCTAAAGACAGTCTCTCGGCATAAAGTGCCCACCCTTCGCCAAATGCCGAAGTGTAATATCCAAATCTTCTATACAAGGATAGATCTTCGTTTTCCAAGTTGAGGGCATTTTGCAAATGGTGTCCTGGAATAGCTTCATGAAAAGCGAGAGTACGCATGCTGTATGTTGGGGTTTGCTTGATATCATAAAGGTTGGCATAAAAAACACCCGGCCGACTCCCATCTAATGCTGGCGACATATAATATCCCCCAGCTTGGTTTTGCTCTGAGTATTCTGGAACTGCTCTAACCTCTACTTTTGATTGAGGCATTTTATGAAAATAGTCCTCCGCTACCCTCCACGTCTCTTCAACAATATCAGAATAATCTTGGACTACTAATTCTTTCCTATCCGGAGTATCTGAGTACAGGAATTTAGAATCCTCATTGAGTTCATTCATCAATTGACCTACATTTAGATCATTGCCATAACCCAACTGACTGAGAATTTCTTGCATGCGACTAGTAATCCTTTGCACTTCTTTGAATCCAATATTGTGAATTTCCTCCGCTGAATAATCGGTTGTCGTATAAACCTTTAGTCTGAGGGCATAAAAATCATCTCCATCAGGTAAAGACCATACCCCGTGATTGATGTTGGCTTGGGGTAGGGTTTCGTTCATAAATGCAAGCAACAGCTCAAATCCAGGCTGGACACTGTTTTCAATTGCTGAATCCAGCTTCAAAAACAGATCTTCTGAGGTTTCTGTGTCTAATTCTAATGTTTTAATTTTTCTAACAAAGACCTTTCTCAGTGGGTTTTCTTCATTCTTATAGTTCAGAAACTCAGTGAGTTGTCTGATGACATGATCAAATACAAATCTTGGAGGGTAGATACCTGCTTTTCTTTGAGCCTCTAGAATTTCCAAAGATGCTCTAAATGAGTCGTCAAATAAATTGAGTCTATCAATATAGGCTTCGGCTTCTTTTACATTCCTGATGGGATGGATATCGGTCATGAATTCAACGATGTTTAAATGAATGCCCCCTATTTGGTTCAAAGGGTAGCTGTGATAGGGGAATTTCTCAGATTCTTCAATAGTATTATTGAGGTCAAAAACAGCAATTTTCTTGGTTATTTTTTGTTGCTTTGAAAGTGAAGCATCTTTATAGGCAAGCAACATTGATTTGGCTTCTTTTGCCTCGATTAGATCTTCCTCTAGGTCCTCCAATCCTGTAATAGAAATTCTAGATTGATGACCTGTAGCCCAGTTGAACCGATCCACTATGCCTAGATAGGTTTGAGCTTCAGGTGAGTCGAACAGTTCCAGAATAAGTTCTTTACCAAGGTAGTGATCCAGGGAAAAAGGTTTCATAAGAAATAAATTTCCCAAATACAGCATTCCTAGGATGAACGCTGTAGCAAATAAAAAGCCAATCCATTTAAGTAATTTTCTCATATCATTTCTACTCCATTTTCTACTTTTTTTTCTCTTCAGTCTCGTCTTGTGTGTTTTTTAATCAAGATTGGGCATTACGAACCCAAGACTCTTGAGTTTTTGAATGAGTTCTTTTTGGGTTTCTTTTTCTAAAGAAATGAATGGGGGTCGGACTATTGTCCAATCAGGATGGTTGCTGTAATAGGATACAACCGATTTCAGTGCCGGAATCATTGGATAGGATTCCAAGGTAGCGCGAACCTGATTCAATTGCTTTTGTAGATCATCTGCTTGATTAGATTTCCATTCCTTATAGAGATTGTAGATTGCATTTGGATTGATGTTTGCGGTTGCAGAAATACATCCAGCACCTCCAGCTCTCATGGTTTGCAGCAGAAAATGTTCACTCCCTGCAAACACTCTAAAATCATCCAATTGACGCTCCAGTATGCTTTGAGTGTTCTCCCAGTTACCTGAGCTGTCCTTAACCCCTACTATTGTATTGGGATACCTAATAACAAGACGCTCAATGAGATCTAGGCTAATATTCACACCTGAAACTGGTGGTATATGGTAGAGATAGATTTTAAGTGCACTGTCACCAACACGTTCAATAGTCTCTGCATAACTTCTAAAAAGTCCATCATCGTTAATATCTTTATAAAAGAAAGGGGGTAACATTAAAGTACCTTTGCAACCTAATTTTACTGCATGTGAAGTGAGTTGAACGGTTTCTGTAAGAGAGCAACAACCGGTCCCGGGCATCAGTAAGGACGGATTAATTTCAGCATCAATTAGGTCATTAAGTAAGGATATTTTTTCTTCAAGTGATAGCGAATTTGCCTCACTGGTTGTTCCAAACAGAACAAGAGCAACATTTTGAGATGATAACCAACGACATAGTTTCACAAGTCGCCTCGAGTCAGGTTTCAGGTCTTTCGTGAACGGAGTGAGTACCGGACTTAAAATACCGGAGAATTTTAAAGAATTTTCAGACATTATTGTTCTATCAAATAAGCATATTCAACACATTTTGTTAATTAGATTTATTTTGAAACCTTTTCCCAAAGTCTAAAGAAATTTCCTCCCATAACTTTCCCAACAGTTTCATCATCATGGCCTCTGAGTATCATTTCTTCAGCTATCGCACTGAAATTCGCTTCGCGACCGAAACCTTTACTATATTTTGAAACACCCCTGAGATCAGAAGCAATCCCAACATGCTCGGGGCCAACCAAATCTATAACATGATCTATATAGTCGACCATCCTAGTAACAGATTCTATATATCGTCCATGGGGCCATATGCCTACGATACCACCTTTTTCAGCTATCAAGATAACCTCTTCGTCTGTCAAGGCCCTGTCTTGATCTCTCAGAGCTTTAAGGCCTCCGTGGCTAAAAATTACCGGATCCTTTGAAATCTCTAAGACGTCCTTAATGGTTTCAGTATTTGCATGGGCAACATCAATAATGAGATTCAGTCTATTGGCTTCCTCAACAACCTTTTCTCCAAATTCTGTTAAACCGCCTGGGCTGTAGGGATGACTCTGAATATGACCTAACGCATTCGCTCTAAAATGCACCAATTGAATTAGCCTGAGCCCCATCTCATAAAATCTATAGAGATTCTCTATATCGCCTTCAAGACCATCAGCACCTTCCATTGCAGGAATAATCGCAAAATTACCTTCATCTCTTGCTTTCAATAGGAGGGATGGCGAATCTGCATGCACCGCCCTTCCCTTTGTAAAGGTATTCTGAATGCGTTGCAAACGCTCTAAAGTTAGAGCAAAAGATTGCCCAGAAGCAGGCTTGTACTGTCCTTCAGGCACTGTTCCATTTTCGGTATCGTAGTTACCTGTATAAGCCATATCAGTACTGATTGAAGCAACCACTACATTGATATTATGTACTTTATAACGATGAATTTCTTCTTCGGAAATGCTATCTATATTCGACCTATGGAATCTACTGGGATGGGCATGCATGTCCGCAAAGATAAATTTAGAATTGATTGACTTGATCCTTGCATCTAAATCTTTCTTTTGCTCTACACCATTAACTGAACCAGCAAGGAGCAAGATTGATAAGGTTAGAAAGATTTGTTTTTTCATACCCGAAAACTATATAGCAAATTGGCCAAACCTCAAATTCTTGATGATGGTTTGAATTCTGAAGAAACTTGATTAAAAACTAGAAGAGCTTAACAAGCTACTGATGACCACATCAGTCGGTTTTATTGTCAAGTTGCGTCGTTATATTTGCCTTTTTGAGAATCATATACAACACCGCGGACAAGCCTGCGGTACTAAAAATCATACACATGACCATGATCTGATAGCGTGCAGCAGTAAGAGGGTCAACCCCAGACAAGATCTGACCAGTCATCATGCCCGGTAGCGATACCAGACCAACCGCCAGGAGTGCATTAACTTGTGGGATCATTGCTGCCTCCATCGCGGCTCTCCGAGCACTCAAATAATTGTCGCCTCGCTCAAGTTCGGCGTGAAAACGCTCTCCTGCCAAGCTAATCGTATTCATGCTGTTAGCAAACACCATTCCGGCGAGTGGGATTACAAAACGTGGCTCAAACCAGCGTGGAAGTTCGAGGATGATTTGTGTGACGAGTAACAATACGCCTAATCCACTCACACCGATTGCAATAGTGACCACAGAATATGGCTTGATACCGCGATCTGCCAACGGGCGTAGTGCAATCCATGATGACATAGCGATCATAAAGATCACCACTAACACAACAAGCACTGGCTCATCAGTCTCAAAAATATAGGTGAGCACATAGCCAATCAGCAAAAGCTGCACAAGCATGCGAATGTTGGCGTAAATTGCCTGCAACGCATTCAGGCGCCAGACCCACATGATGGCGATCAGCAAAATCACCGGCAGAAAACCCAGCAACAGGCTTGCAATCGGAATTGTGGTAACGGATTCATTCATTGTTTTTAAAACTACCTTGTGCTTGGATCACTGGGTTCAAAAAATTTTGGGTCTCTGATGAATGGATATATAAATTGTCTGAAATAGCCTTTAGGAAACTTCTCATTTTTAAGACCCATTTCTTGCGGCCAGTCATTGCCAGGAAGATAATAAGTACCAAACATCTTATCAATAAATGGAAAATGAATAGCATAATTTGTGTTATAAAATTTTTGGTCCTTACCATGGTGCCAATGATGATACTGAGGAGTTACCAATAAGTACTTTAAGGGTCCAAATGGAATGCGGGTATTTGCATGAGCGATCACCGCCTGAATTGCAACAATTACGACATATACATAAAAAACATCGTTAGAGAAGCCAAGCACGTATAAAGGTATATAGGAGAAAGACCTGGTAACAAAAATATCAACCATATGGAGTCTTGATCCTGAAATCCAGTCTACGTATTTTATCGAGTGATGAACTGAATGAAATCTCCATAGAAGACTATTAACATGAAACGAACGGTGAGCAATGTATTGAAATAAATCAGCCACAAACATTGCAAGAAATAATTGCAATAAGAAGGGTAAGTAAGACACAAGATTTTGGACTTGTTCCATTCCTATATCACTAAAAAATAGTTCTGCAGGTAACTTAACTGCAACCGCAACATACTGCACTAGAAGCTGTGCCTTAAATAAATAAATCAGATCGGTCTTCCACTCAGGATGAAATTTAGTCTGTTCAGAACGCTTTGGTAGAAACATCTCGATTGGAATAAAAATTAGTGAAAGCACTAAAATTTCCAAGAGCATCCAATCCAGGCTGATGGAAAATATACTTTGCTCAAATTCTTTCACCTCAATGCCAGTTCCTCCAAGCAAGATAGCCAAAACAGAAATCGACATTCCAATAACAGCATTTTTGGTTCTTTTGCTAAGCAAGATACTCAAAAGTGCAAACATAAAAGAGAAAAATAAGCAGGCAAATAATACCCATCTCAATATTGCTATCGGGTAATAAGACCTAAATTCTTCAGTAGTGAAGTATTCTGGAAAGAGAAAACAAATGACTGCTCCAAATGAAACCAGTGAGAAAAATATCGATAAATAACCACTTATCGTACCTTCTCCCAGTTGTATTTTTTTAGGTTCTTGGTTCATAAGAAAAGAGGCGGAAAAAACGTTCTAATATTAAGAAGAATCTTGTGTAATCAAGTATAAAATTCAACCATCCCGAAGTCACACAAAAACTTTTACGATAGTCTCTGTGATGTTTGTTATGTCTATCAGGAGTAAGAATTAGACCCATTTTTTGTAACTTCTGTGCCAACAAAGGAGGGTTTGTTTGATGGGCCCATTTGTGAAAAAGGTTTGTTCCAAAAGCTCCGATGGATAAACCGATTAAAGTGGAGTGCCAAAAAAAGGAATTTAAATCATGTGAATATGAAGATTCAGAAAAAACAGCTAAAAACAAAGGGGTTAAAAGAACAAAAAAACTTGTCGTGTCTTGCTCTATGAATTTGTCTTTGGTGAACAACTGTGGGTGAGTATGATGCTCTCTAAAAGATGCAATGATTATTGGTCCTATAAAGGGAGCATTCTCACTAAAAAAAGTATCACAAAACCAATGGACGGTTCCCGTAAGAAGATCTGCTAAAAGATAACCAACAAAAAAAGCGACCACCCCAATAACAAACAGTTCTTTTGACAACAGGTTGTTGCTTATTTTTACAAAAAGTGTAATTAGCAACCCGGTTGAAACAAGGACAACTATATATTTAGTGAAAGTTAATACTCTTCCCTGCTCTTCCATATACGACTTATGGTTTGATTACAATCTGGAACTGATTATCTTTGGTCGTCTCTTCTTTCACTAACTCTCGTAATAAGATTGACCTACATTCTTTATATTCACTAGATTGAAATTGGTTATCTGAAAGAGCAAGTGTTTCGTCAACAACAAAGTTCATACAGATTGGTGGCATTTTTATCCCTTTCAAGTTCACGGTTTTTTTACAAGAAGGAACGAGTTGTCCAGATTCGTGAACAACAAAATCTCTACATGTCTTTGGTGATTGTATTTCTTCAACTTGATACAGTCGAGAGCCCGTGTAACTTACCTCTTTCTGGTTCACAGCTTTATTAGTAGTTTCCATTCCTGTACAAGAAAACATCAATAGTCCTGTAATTAAGATTAGTTTTTTCATCTGTCCGATTTAATCATTTCTGCATGTGATCAATACTACATGAAAGACTACATAGGTGGTCTTTCTTAGGTAAAATTATTTTTCGATTAGTTAACTGCTGAGAGGGTAGTACATAACAGGTACCAATCACGCACAGGGGTTCTCATAGATGGAAACGCATTCATTGACTCTGCCATCCAATCTGATCTATTTTGATCAAAAAAAGCTCCCAACCTCTCTACATTAGGCGCCTGAATACTTGCCATCACCATACGAGCCCAATCTCCAGCACCGAAGCCTTCAAAAACAACCATTTGAATATCTTCAAAGCCATTTTCGGCAGCAGCCGCTTCCATTGCCTC
>CAXGBD010000025.1:0-14911 GCA_964008355.1 uncultured Gammaproteobacteria bacterium
TTTTAAAACATAGTTGATCAAAATCGATACCTATTGCCGATGCAGCCATAGGGACTAGGCTGTGAAGCGTCATGCCTGGAACAGTATTAATCTCTAGAAATACAGGTTCATAATCCTCATCAATAAAGAAATCAGCTCTTGCCCAACCTTTTATATCGAACAATTTAAAAATATCTTTGCATTGATTCTTTACCTTGTCTTCCAGTTTGATATCTAATCTGCTTGGACAAACATACTTTGTTTCCTGGCTATAATATTTAGCTTTATAATCGTAAAATTCATTTTGACTGGCATCTATTTTTACCAAAGGCAGTACTCCACCGTCCAGAAAACCTGCTGTATACTCGGGACCAGCTATGTATGACTCTGCAATAATCCAATCATTAAAATCATTTAGTGCTTTCAGTTTTTTCTCATAATTTCTTCTATTGTCAATAATATAGACACCTATACTTGAACCTTGTGAGCATGGTTTAAGAACAAAAGGTAATTTTATTTTTTTAACAATTTTTTCATAATCATCGCTATTTGTTACTTGTAGAAAATCAGGTGTCTTGAAACCATTATTGGAAAGGATTTTCTTAGTGAATAATTTATTCATTGTTAATGAACAGCTTAGAGAACCACTTCCTGTAAATCTAATATTCATTGATTCCAAGAAACTTTGAATTTTACCGTCTTCCCCATCGGAGCCATGAAGCGCAACCCAGGCAGTCTTAAAGTTATCCGTTTGCATTCTTGTGAGAAATCCTTGCTTGGTATCAACTAAATGGGCATCAACATCATATCTAACAAGCGCTTCCCAAACAGATTGACCGGTTATTAACGATATTTCTCTTTCGCTCGAAGTGCCACCATACAGCACAGCTACCTTGCCGAATTGTTCCCTACCATCTTTATGATGACTCATCACTACATTATTTCTCGCCTATGATTCTGACTTCAGTATGAAGGTCAATATCGTATTTTTTCTTTATTACCGTTCTAACATGATCAATTAATTTTTCAATATCTTCTGCTTTAGCTCCCCCTTCATTGATAATGAAATTAGCGTGTTGCTTTGAAATTGATGCAGAGCCTATTTTAAAACCTTTAAGACCTGCTTGCTCAATCAATTCTCCTGCAAAATGATCTGTTGGGTTTTTAAAAACAGAACCACATGTGTCCTCTGTAAGTGGCTGTTTCTTTATTCTTTGATTCCTTAATTCTTTTAGATCTTTTATGGTTGTCTTATCCTTATCAGAAAAACTCATAACACAAGACAGAAACCATAATGGAAATGGGAAATTAACTGTTCGATAACTGACCCTGAATTGATCGCTATCTAAGTACTGAATTCTTCCCTTTTGATCTATCACCTCAACCTTAATAACTTGATTCCAGGTTTCATGACCAAAGGCTCCTGCATTCATTACTAAAGCCCCTCCAATTGAACCGGGTATCCCAGAAAAGAACGCGGCTGGTCCTATATTAATTTTCTGACAAAATAGAGCTAGATCCATACAAGAGACACCAGCTTCTACAGTGTAATTTTGGTGTGATATTTTCGTGATGTCTTGCAGAAAGGATTTCGTGCTAATAATAACACCTCGAACACCCCTATCTCTAACAAGCATGTTGGTACCTTTACCAATCCATGTAATGGGTATTCTAGAATCTATTTGTGAAAGAAATGAAACTAGTTCATCTCTATTTTTTGGAGAAAAGAAGAGATCAACAGGTCCCCCAATTCCCCAAGAGGTATGTCCCGCCATGGGTTCATCATATGAGCAGTCATGTTCAAATTGTTGTGCAATATACTTTAACAAATTTAAAGGTCTCCAATTAGAGTGGCCATTCACTGAGAAGAACCATAGGTCCTTTTTTTCATTATATTTATACAATAATCTGAAATTTTTTCTGTCGCCAGTGCAAAAGTTTCATCATGAGCAGCAATCGATGCGTTTTTTAATTTGTCTTTTTCTAAAAGAAAACTTTCTACAGTGACAGCAAGCTTATCTGGGTCAAGATCTTGATCTAAGATCATTTCTGCTGCCTTTTTATCAACCAAAAATTTTGCATTATAAAATTGATGGTTATCAGTTGCTTGGGGATATGGTATCAATATCGATGGTAAACCTACTGCTGAGAGCTCTGAGACTGTTAAAGCGCCTGCCCTAGCGATGACCAAGTCTGCCCACCCATAAGCTTCTGAGATGTCGTTTATAAATTCTGAAACAGTGGCATTAATATTTAATTCCTCATAAATCTTCTTTACCTCTTCGTAATCAGCTTTTCCAGTATCATGTCGGATCTCAAGGTCGATTTTTTCACTCAATAAATGCATTGCTTTAGGGACTGCATTATTTATAGAGTGTGCACCCTGACTCCCACCTACAATAAGAATTCTTGGTTTTTTTGAGTTATCTGGAAATTCTCTAGGTAGCGTTCTTGTGTCTATGATTTCTTGTCGAACTGGGTTTCCTAAAAATATACAATCATCAACAAAGAATTTTATTATTCTACCGATTCCTCCCGGCAATCCTTCTATAACAGCATATGCGACCGACAATGTAAGATATCGATTTGCAAGACCTGCCTTTGAATTTTGCTCATGAATGACTACAACAGTCTTATCAGATCGATTGAAAGCGCTACATATGCTAAAGGATGGATAACCCCCCATACCTAAAACCAGATCAGGCTCAAAATCTTTTAAGAATTTAACTAGTTCGGCATCAGGTTTAAAGAATGTTGAATAAATGTTCTGGTAATTCATTGGATCAAAGAAAGTCATTAGACCCCTACGCTTTATTTTTCTAGCTTTAAAATACTTAACTTCAATATCGTTTTGACCAAAAATTTTCCTTTCTAAATTATTACCTGTTCCCACAATAATGACCCTGTGACCGTTTGCTTTAAAATGTTTAGCAATCGCTAAGGCAGGAAAAATGTGGCCACCAGTTCCTCCTGCAGCGATGATCATTGAATAAGTTGTATTCTGATTCATCAAGTTTTTCTATTGGTCTTGATAACTGGATTCTCACAGCCAATTTTTAAAACAATAAATAAAGTTATTAATGTCATTGTCATGGCGTTGCTTCCATAACTGATCAGAGGCAGAATCAATCCTTTGGTTGGCAAAACACCCATGTTAACTCCGATGTTTACTACAACTTGTGATGTTATCCAGATGCCAACAGAAAAAGCGAAATAGGCTTGAAACACTCTATTGTGTTTCATTGCATGTAAAGAAATAGAAAATATTCTCCAAATCATTAGGGTATATATGCCAAACATTAATACAACACCAATCAAGCCTAATTCTTCAGCAATGACAGCAAAAATAAAATCTGTGTGAGCTTCAGGTAAATAACCCAGTTTTTGCACACTTTCGCCTAATCCGACTCCAAACCATTCACCACTGCCAATAGCAATCAATGAATTCACCAACTGATAACTGTCCCCGAGTGGATCTGCCCAAGGATCAAGGAATGAAGTAACACGATCCAACCTGTATTGGACTTTGTAAACCAATAACCAAAAAACTGAAGCTAAAGCTGCCAGAAGAACAAAGAAGTATTTAAACTTAAAGCCAGCAACAAAAAATAAAGATGCAACAATAGCAAGTAACACCACAGTGGCTCCGAAGTCAGGCTGCAATAACAATAAAATACAAGCTGGTAAAATAAAAATCATCAGTTTGATGAGGCTTAAAAAGGTCATTTCAACTTGTTTTTGTTGCCTAAAACAATATCCCGCAATATAAATGATCAAAAAAAATCGAGCAGGGTCAATAACTTGAATGGTAGGTAGAGGTCCTATATCAACCCATCTCGTTGCTCCATTGGCTTCTAACCCTATACCTGGAATGTAGACTAGTGCCAATAACCCAATTGCAATGAGAGCCGTAAGAATACCCAGCTTTTCCCAGAAGTTTGTTGGTATTAAAAAGAATAAAAACCCGACAATTAAACCCAAACATGCTGCAAAACCTTGTTTAAAAAAATAGTGAAATGGGTCGGCAAAATCACGAACCCCAATCGGCATAGATGCCGAAGTCATCATCACCATTCCACCCATTAATAAAAGAACAACTGAAACAACAAATAGATTGTCAATATTCTCAAACAGTGAAAATCTTTTTTTCTTACTAAAGGGTTGGTTCAATGTAATGCCTAGACCTCTCTTGATTCGATCATCTAAGCTTTAAGCTCGTTAAGCCTACTAATACCAACATAACAGTAATTATCCAGAATCTAACAATGACTTTAGGTTCTGCCCAACCTTTTAATTCAAAATGATGGTGAATCGGGGCCATATTAAACATTCTCTTGCCAGTTAACTTGAAAGAAACAACCTGAAGCATTACTGAAACTGTCTCCAAAACAAAAATACCGCCCATTATTACCAATACAAGCTCTTGTCTCACTATCACTGAGACAAGCCCTAATGCGGCACCAAGAGAAAGTGCGCCAACATCACCCATAAAGACTTGTGCCGGATAAGTATTAAACCAGAGGAACCCTAAGCCCGATCCAGCAATTGCTGCACAAAAAATAAATACCTCGCCAGCATCTTTAATATAAGGAACGCCTAAATAATCTGAAAAATTTATGTTTCCAGCAACATAGGCAAAAATACCTAGAGCTGCTGCTATCATCACTGTGGGCATTATGGCTAGACCATCAAGACCATCAGTCAAATTCACTGCATTGCTTGAGCCTACAATAACCAAGATGGCAAAAGGTATAAAAAATATACCCATCTGGATTGTTAAATTATTTGTGTAGGGAATCACCAATTCTGTCTCAATAGGGGACTGAGTGTAATAGTACAAAACCAATACAGAGATGAGAGCAAGAAACAACTGCATCAATATCTTTATTGAAGCCTGCAAACCGTTTTTAATTTTATTCAGTTTCATATAATCATCTAAGAAACCAATCAACCCAAATAAATTCATTAATATCAATGCATTAATTACGTATCTATTGGTCAGATCTCCCCAAATAACTGTGCTAAAAGTAATTGAGAAGAGTATTAATACTCCCCCCATTGTTGGAGTTCCCTGTTTAACAGCATGTGATTTTGGTCCATCTGCTCTAATGGACTCACCAATTTCATTGAATGATAATTTTCGAATTAATACTGGTCCGATCAAAAAAGAAACAGTTAGTGCGGTAAGAGCACTTAATATCCCCCTAGTTGTAATATAGGTCAGCGCATTAAATGCTGATAACAACTCAATAAGATCATTTGAAAATAATAGAAACACTTTTTCTCGACTAGTTATATTTTTTTAATTAAACCAATTTCACTTTCTTTTTTCTACTTCATTATCTGACAATTATTTGATTAAGATTGTGTATTACTATCCGGTGCTATTCCCATAATTCTCAATGCACCCGAGACGATTGAAGAAAAAATAGGTGCCGCAACTTGTCCGCCAAAATACTTTTGACCTTGAGGCTCATTTACCACTACTACAGTAACAATTCTTGGGTTACTAATTGGAGCTATACCAACAAAAAATGCATTATGGGCATTACCAGAATAATCGTCTGAAAATGTTTGTGCTGTACCTGTTTTACCTCCCACCCTATAACCTTTCACCTTAGCTCTGCTCACAGAATGCTCTACAACAGCCTCCAACATCATCAATAAATTAGCAGTAGTACTCTCAGATAGAGCTCGCTCGCCATTTGGCTTCTCCTTAATTTTTTCAATGCTAATTTGATTCACAATACCCTTGTTAGCGATTGCAGAATATGCCTTAGCCAATTGCAAAGATGTCACTGAAACACCATAACCATAGGACAGTGTCGCTTGTTTAATGGATCTCCAATTTTCATAACAGCCCAGTTCTCCTCTTGCCTCTCCTGGAAATCCGGAAGCTGTGATTTCACCAATACCTAATTTTGTTAAGGTGTCACAAAATATTTCTTGTTTCATTGCTAAGGAAATTTTTGCAGCACCTGCATTGCATGACCTAACAAGTATCATCTCCAAATCTAATTCGCCTTGACAACGATCATCACCGATCAATTTTGTTCCAATTTTGAAAGGCGTTGTATCAACAGTTGATGCTGATGTGTAAATACTATTTTCCAGAGCAGTTGCAACAGTAAGAGTTTTAAATGTAGAGCCAGGCTCTAACTGATCGGTAACCGATCTATTCTTGAAAAATTTGGGTTTTCTGAGACTGCGGATATTTGGATCTGCTGAAGGTTGGTTGACCATTGCCAGCACTTCACCTGTCAATACATCAAGCACAACTGCAGAACCGGCCTTGGCTCTGAACTCTGTAATACCTGCCTGTAATGCTCGATGAGCAAGATACTGGATTCTAAGATCTATACTTGAATAGAAATCTTCACCATCAACTGAATTCTTTATCAATTGAATATCAGAAATAAGAGTGCCAAACCTGTCCTTCAGTACCAATTTTGAACCATTTTCACCAACAAGAAAATCCTGAAGCAATAATTCCATGCCTTCTTGACCACGATCATCAATATTAGTAAACCCAATCAAATGACCAGTGACTTCTCCTGCTGGAAAATAGCGTTTGTATTCCTTTTCTAACCAAAGACCTTTAATGTCTCCCAGTTTTTTGATTTCCTTGCTTTGATTCTGACTGATATGACGCTTTAAATACATAAAGCTTTTTTTTGATTTTTTTTCTATCTTTTTCAAAATCTCCTTAGAGTCTGATGACAAGATTCTTGATAATAGAAATAGTTTTTCTTTATTTTTTAGATATTCAAGAGGGTTGACGACCACACTATCAACAGGAGTGCTTACTGCCAATGGTGTGCCTCTTCGATCAAAGATCGATCCTCTATTGGAGACTATTTTCTCTTCTTTGATATGTCTGTTGTCAGCCTTTTGATTGTAAAATTCCCTTTCAAGGTACTGGAGTCGAAATGAACTAACAATGAGTAGACAACCTGCACTTATGATTAATGCAAAGATAATAAAAGAACGTTTCCTAAAAGGATTATTGTGGGGTTTCTTTTCTTTAGTTTTGGTTTTCATTTACCTCAATAATATTTATTACATCAGCATCAAGGGTTTTCATACTTGCCTTAGATCTGGCAATATTCTCTAAACGTAGTCCAGAAGATGCTTCAGATGATTGTATCTGGAGTTTCTTCCATTCAACTTGGATGGCATCTCTTTCTTTAATCAAGTTCTGATAATCAGAAAATAATTCTCTTTTCTGATGCTCCAAATAAACTATCCCAACACTAGAAATACAAACTAAAGTGAATAATACAAAGGCCCTGATGTACCATTTGTTGTCAACATTCATCTAATTCTTTCCACAACTCTCAGAATGGCGCTCCTAGAACGAGGATTGAATTGAATTTCCTCATTAGAAGATTTTATACGTTTTGTAATAATTTTTAATTTAGGCAGATCTTGTTCTGTTAAATTGGGCAATTTTAAAAGATTTGGATCGACTCTTGATTGATTACGAAAAAATCGTTTTACGATTCTATCCTCTAACGAATGGAAACTAATGATGCATAATCTTCCACCAATTTTTAATCCATGAAGACTAAAATCTAGTAGTTGTTTGAGTTGATCAAGCTCTTGATTAATGTAAATTCTAATTGCTTGGAAAGTCTTTGTAGCAAGATGCTTTCTACTTTTTATTTTTTCTCTCTGTTTTGCTTCCATGACAATCTCTGATAATTGCTTGGTTGTTGTTATCTGATTATCTATTCTGTAATTAATTATGGCCTTTGCAATTTTTCTTGAATAGTTTTCTTCTCCAAATCTCCAAAGTACTTGAGATATTTCATTTTCACTGGCTGCATTAATCCAAATCTGAGTATTAGTTCCCTCGCTTTGATCCATTCTCATATCCAATGGTCCTTCTTTTTGAAAACTAAAGCCTCGTTCAGCATTATCCAACTGAAAAGAAGAAACTCCTAAATCGGCTAGTATCCCACTCCATTGAAAATCTAAATCATGAAGCCCTAATGTTTGTCTTAAATCTCCAAATTTCCCTTTGACAACAGTTACTCTGTCCTCATTAACAAACTTATTTTTTGTAAAATTAATTGCATCTTGATCCTGGTCCATTGCAATAACTCTTCCTTTAGAGTTAAGTTTGTTCAGAATTGCTTCTGTATGACCACCAAAGCCACATGTTACATCAAGATAAATACCAGACACATCCTGAATAAGGTGTTGGACAACTTTATCGACAAGAACAGGATGATGCATGTTGATGTTAACCTAGACTGATTCTAATTGAATCATGCCACACCAAAAAAGATTATGCCCGAGTACGTCTTAAAAATGAGGGAACATCTAGAATGTCAATTTCCTCTTCTTCCTCAGAATACAGATCTTCAAACAAATCTTTATTACGTTTTGTGATCGGCACATCTAGAATGTCAATTTTATTATCAGTAATAATCTCACTCCGATTTTCGGTTTTGGGATCCAAACCGGTAGCGACCACTGTAACTTTAATTGAATCCTGCATTGATGGGTCAAGAGCGGTTCCTACAACAGTTATGGCATTCTCCGATGCATAACCTTCTACAATTTTTCCTATTTCCTCAAATTCGCCCACCGTCAGATCGGATCCTCCTGTAATATTGAGAAGGATTCCTCTAGCACCTTTCAAATTAATATCTGCAAGTAGAGGGCTTTGGATAGCACGCTCTACTGCATCTCTGCCTCGATCATGACCAGAAGCTGATCCCACTCCCATAATACCTCTTCCTGATGCTGTCATCACGGTTTCTACGTCAGCAAAATCAAGATTGATGAGACCAGGAATCGTTATCAATTCGGCAATGCCCTGTACAGAATTCAAGAGCACATCATTGGCAGCTCCAAAAGCATCAATCATAGTGGTTGCTTTACCCAAACTTTGAAGTTTATCATTTGGAATAAGAATCAGTGCATCGACACATTTTCTTAGATCTTCAATACCCTTTTCTGCACATTCTACTCTTGTAAGCCCTTCCCATGAAAAAGGTGTGGTAACAACAGCTACTGTTAAAATTTCAAGCTCTTGAGCAATTTCTGCAACTACTGGACTTGCCCCTGTACCTGTTCCACCCCCAAGACCGGCTGCGATAAATAGCATATTTGTTTTCTCTTCACCTGTCCCTTTTATAGCTGATGCAATTCTTTCGCGATCTTCTTGAGCTGATGCTCGACCTTTTTCAGGTTTGCTACCAGATCCTAAGCCCTTGGTTTCATTTATTCCAATTTGTAATTTATTTTCCACTCCTGTAGCAGCCAATGCTTGTGTATCTGTATTTGCACACAAGAAATCAACTCCTTGAATACCTTGTAAAGCCATATGGGAAACTGCATTTCCGCCGCCACCTCCTATACCAATAACCTTGATATTGGCCTTCTGTTTATCAGTATCCATTAATTGATAAGCAAATTCTGGCATGATTAGATGTTCCTATTTTTTCCTATAAAGACAGTGTTCCCAGTTCAGAAGGCAAATTTGATAAGTCTACATCTTTGGTCGAAAGCCATTTCTCCCTTCCCTTGTTCCAATCTTCATATTTCCATAATTCAATTTTCTTACCTTGTCCAACTAACATCACTTGTTTCCTTAATTTGGCAAAATTTCTCAACTCTTTTGGGATTAAAACGCGTCCGTTGCTATCCATTTCAAGCTCGGCGGCATGACCCACCATCAATCTTTGTAATCTTCTTGATGTAGGATTGAGTGTAGGCAGTTCCATTATTTGTTTTTCAATTTGCTCCCAGTATTTAAATGGATAGAGCAATAAACAGTGGTCTTGATCAATTGTGCAAATCAATAAATTACTCGATAAAAGACTCAAACTTTCTTTATACCGAACAGGTAAGGTAATCCTACCTTTTGTATCTAAACAAATTTTATTTAATCCACGAAACATCTTTATTAACAATAGGATTAACACATATATCCCACTTTTTACCACTTTATGACACTATATGTAATTACTAACAATTGTCAATAAAAAATAGTCAGTAAACACATTAAAACAAATGTATTTAGAGGATTCTTCGAAAAGATTAGAGTTAACCGATAAGCCGGGTTCTGTCTTGGACAATCATTCATCTGGGATATTTGTCACCAAATACCTCTAGCAACCTACCCTGGAGTGATTACGGGAAATCGTTACTCCTCTATTTGGTCTTGCTCTCGATGGGGTTTACCATGCCATAAATGTTGCCATCTATGCGGTGCGCTCTTACCACACCTTTTCACCCTTACTTCAAATTGAAGCGGTATATTTTCTGCTGCACTTTCCATAGGCTTACGCCTTCCAGGTGTTACCTGGCATCGTTCCCGCTAGAGCCCGGACTTTCCTCCTAAATCAAAGATTTAAGCGATTGTCTAGTTAACTCCAAGTGTGATTATTCATTACGATGAATCAAAATACAAGTTTAGTATGGCTTGATCTCTAGGGCTCTGTGATAAATATCATTGCGACTATATCCAGTGATGATTCTACAAATTTTCACTGCCTTTTTGATGGACATTTCTGATAATAATTCCATTAGAATTTTATCCACTTGGTCAAAATCGATCGACCCTTTCTGAGGCTTTACACCATCAATGATTAATACAAACTCACCCTTGATATTCGTTGGATTGTCGCTAATAAATGCATCTATCTCTGCAAGAGTATTGCCAATAAAATGTTCGTGAAGTTTGGTTATTTCCTTGCAAACAACCCCTTTCCGATCTTCACCAAAAATCTGGCTCATAGTTGTTATGGTTGCCTGCAAACGATGTACCGATTCATAAAAAATCATGGTTTCTTGGCGCAGAGCCAGCTGTTTCAATTCTTTTGATTTTTCTGATTCGGCTTTTGGAAGAAAACCATGAAAATAAAATCTATTGGTCGCCATGCCAGAAGCCGTTAGAGCAGCTATTGCAGCACAACATCCTGGGATTGGAATGACATCAAAAGAACTCTCTCTGGTTTTTTTAACGAGCCTAAAACCAGGATCACTTATGAGTGGTGTCCCCGCATCGGCAACCAATGCTACTGTTTTCCCATCGGATAACTCTGTTAGGATTCTTTCAGCAACTTTTTTTTCATTATGCTCATTGAGCAAGTGGATCTTTTTTTTAATACTTAAATGACTTAATAACTTCCTGGTGACTCTAGTATCTTCGGCAAAAACTAGATCGGCAATTTTCAGCGTTTCAATTGCTCTAAGAGTGATATCTTGAAGATTGCCTATTGGCGTGGAAACTAAATACAGACCACTCATTAAACACTTAAGAGTAACTAATCGGTCCTCATCTCTGCCTCATCCTCAGTTAAGCTGTTTTTAAATCCAGGCCGAGAAAATACTAGCTCCATATATTTGTTCATAGCCTCATTATAATTAGACGGATCAATCCCAAATAAATCAAGTCGCCACAATACTGGTGCTATAACACAATCAACGACGGTAAAATCATCGCTTAGAAAAAACCTCTGGAGGTTAAAAAGATCTGAAGAAGATGCCAAAATAGATTTTAATTTTTTTCTTTGAGCATTTTCAGCTTTAGTTCCATGGGCAAGATCAAGTTCAATTGCAGGTTCAACAATATCCTTTTCTAAGGTTTTAAGCGCTAATCTTAATTTAGCCCTGTCTACAGGACTGACAGGCATTAAAGGAGGATGAGGATACCTTTCATCAAGATACTCAATTATCACACCAGATTCATAAACTACCAATTCCCTATCCACTAAAGTAGGTAGACTGGCGTAGGGATTTAAAGTCATTAGATCTTCTGAAATAGCATTACCTTCATTATGATTAATTTCAGTTGAAATTCCTTTTTCGGAAAGGACAAAACGAACCTGATGCGAACGAATGCATGTATTACCTGAATACAATTCCATCATCGAACGTCTGTTTGAAACGCTTGTCATACCTAAGTCTCCTATTTATTTCTAAGGGAATAAGTTCAATAATATATATCGTTTAGTGCACTTCTTTCCAGATATCTTTGTAGAGTAAGTAAGAAAAAATAAGGAAAATTAATAAAAATAAGATAACCCATACACCAATATTTTTTCTTTTCAATTGAATTGGCTCTGCTACATAATCAAGAAAATTGACAATATCCAAAGCGAATTGATCAAACTCTTCATGGCTCAACTGCTCTTTAACTAACCACAAGATATTAGGCATACTCGTTCCAGGAAGCACCTGATTATCCGTTCCAGTAGGTGAATATTTATCTATAGTAAATCCTCTTAGGAAATTATAAACATAGTCAGCACTCCTACTTCTAATGATCAATGAGAGATCTGGAGGAGATTTACCAAACCATCGGTCACCATCTGATGGCAACATACTGGTTGTTATAGGATCCTGGGTTGCTGCTTGTGTAAACATCAAATTCTCTATCAATTGATTCTCTTCGATATCTAAATCTTCAGCCATCTGATTGTATCTCATGTATTTAAGTGAGTGGCAACCTGCACAGTGGTTAAAAAAGTTTCTAGCTCCCCGTTGCAGGGATGCAGTATCAGACACATCATTATTTGCAATTTGAACATTGGTTGTTGATACATCATCAGAAGCTACGATCAATTCAGATTGAATAAACAATACATACAAACATGTAACTATTGTTGTCTTAGCAATATTCATTTCTTGTAAATCACTCTATTGGGAACAGGCTTAGTTTTTTCGAACCTAGTATAAAAAGGCATTAGCAAGAAAAATGCAAAATAAATAATTGTAAAAAGTCTAGCTAAAATTACATAGATACCGGTAGATGGCTTCATGCCTAGATACCCTAAAACTAGGAAACTAATGGCGAATAAATACAATCCTACTTTGTATTGCCAACCTCTGTAACGAATGGATTTAACTTTACATTTATCTAACCATGGCAGGAGTACGAAACATAAAACTGCTGCAACCAATATTATTGCCCCCATTAATTTATTTGGAACAGCCCTCAAAATTGCATAATAGGGAGTGTAGTACCACGCAGGGACAATATGTTCTGGGGTCTGAAGGGGATTAGCAGGCTCAAAATTATCCACTTCTAAAAACAATCCTCCCATCTCAGGTGCAAAAAATATTGCTGCACAATAAAAAATAAGAAATATTGTAATTCCCACTAAATCCTTACTCGTATGATAGGGATGAAAAGCTACTCCGTCGACGGGTTTACCTTCCTCATCCTTATAATCTTTGATTTCAATACCATCCGGATTATTAGATCCGACGTGATGCAATGCCAAGATATGAGCAACTACCAAAGCGATGAGCGCAATAGGTATTGCAATTACATGGAAAGCAAAGAACCTATTCAGAGTAATATCGGAAATATAATAATCTCCCCGAATCCATTCTGCCAAAGTTTCTCCAATGACTGGAATAGCGGTAAACAAATTTACGATGACCCCTGCGGCCCAATAAGACATATTTCCCCAAGGAAGTAGATAGCCAAAAAATGCTTCTGCCATGAGACAAAAATAAATCAACATACCAATGATCCAAATGAGTTCTCTTGGTTTTTTATACGAACCATAAAGCATAGCTCTAAACATATGCAAATAAACAACAATGAAAAAAAATGAAGAGCCTGTTGAGTGCATATATCGAATTAACCATCCCCATTCGACGGATCGCATTATATATTCGACGGAGTCAAAAGCCTCTTGAACGGAAGGCTTGTAACTCATAGTCAAAAACAGTCCCGTAAATAATTGGATCACTAAAACAACTGTTGATAAAACACCAAATATGTACCAAATATTAAAATTCTTTGATGCATAGTATTCAGTTGCATGATCTCTGATCATCGAAGACAAGGGAAATCTTTCATCAATCCAAGTCAACAGAGTATTGGTAAAAATACTTTGGTCTTTTTTCTGATTATCAGCCATTCACAATCTCCTCAGATTCTCCAATGATGACGGTATTTTCATCTTGATATCGATGTGGCGGAACCCTTAAATTAGCCGGAGCCGGAAAACCTGAAAATACTCTACCGGATAGATCAAATTTTGACCCATGGCAAGGACAATAGAAGCCGCCTTCCCAATCAGATCCCATGTCAACCGATGGTAAGATTAATTTTTCTATTGGAGCACAGCCTAAATGTGTACAAACTCCTTCCACAATAAAAAATTCTGGCTTTAACGATCTAAATTTATTTTGGGCAAAATTTGGTTGTACCGACATTTCTGATTCAGGATCCGTTAAGTTTAGATTTTTCTTTTGTAACGTTTTAAGCATCCCTTCAGAACGACGTAAGACCCATATCGGCTGACCCCTCCAGATAACTTTGAGGATCGAACCTGCTTCTAGTTTGCTGACATCAATTTTAATCGCAGCACCAAGAGCTTTGGCTTTCTTATTTGGTTGAAAAGAGGATATAAAGGGTATTGTTGCGAACAAAATGCCCACTACACTGGTCACGCTGGTTGCTATTGACAAAAATTTTCGACGATTAGAATTGGTCTTGATGTCCTTATCTTCTTGATCCAATATTGTCTCCGAGTCAAGTGCCACTAAATTGAGGGCGATTATACACCAAATAAATAAAATTTAAGCTTCTATTCTCGTGATTTTTGCACCCACTCTAGTCAATTTATTCTCAATGTGTTCATAGCCACGATCAACATGGTAGATTCTATCAATAACAGTTTCACCTTCTGCAACTATCCCTGCTAAAACTAAAGCAGCAGAGGCTCTTAAATCTGAAGCCATTACAGGTGCTGGCAGCAATTTTTCTACCCCTGTTATATATGCTTTATTTCTGCTTAAGCTTATATCAGCACCCATTCTTTGTAACTCTAAAACATGCATAAATCTATTCTCAAAGATTGTCTCCAAAACTGTGGAGCTCCCAGAAGCGACTGTATTCAAAACCATTAACTGCGCTTGCATATCAGTTGGTAAACCAGGATATGGTTCTGTCACA
>CAXGBD010000026.1:0-14673 GCA_964008355.1 uncultured Gammaproteobacteria bacterium
AGTCGCAAGAATTAATCATATACCTTAATAAACACTTATTGCTATAATCATTTCCTTTTAAATTATTAATAATGTAAATATTGAGATACATATGAGTGAAGCTTCATATTTAATGACTTCAGAATCAGTAGGCGAAGGACATCCTGATAAGATGGCTGACCAAATATCGGATGCAATTTTGGATGCCATCCTAAATGAAGACAAAGGATGCAGAGTGGCAGTGGAAACCTTAGTCAAAACTGGTCTTGTGGTTCTAGCTGGAGAAATAACCACTTCTGCTGAAGTGGATTACGAATCCATAGCAAGGGATACGATTAAACAAATTGGATACGACAAAGAAGAATTAGGTTTCGATCACAAATCTTGTAAAGTTTTATCAGCAATCAGTAAACAATCTCCAGATATTGCCATGGGAGTTGATAGAGATTCAAAAGAAAATCAGGGTGCTGGAGACCAAGGTCTGATGTTTGGCTATGCCACAAATGAAACAACTGAATTAATGCCAACAACTATTATGCTGTCTCATCAATTAGTTAAAAAACAATCTCAAGTTAGGAAAAGTAACAAATTGCAGTGGCTCAGACCTGATGCAAAAAGCCAAGTCACCGTAACATTTAATAGTGGTAAACCTGAGTTTATTGATACCGTTGTATTATCAACTCAGCATGATGAAAATATCAGCATGGATGAAATTAGAAGTGGAGTGATGGAGCACATCATTCAACCCACTCTCCCGGTAAATCTTGTTACGAATGACACAAAATTCTTAATCAATCCAACGGGTAGTTTTGTCATTGGCGGCCCCGTTGGTGATTGCGGTCTCACTGGTAGAAAAATTATTGTCGATACCTATGGCGGTATGGCACGACACGGAGGGGGAGCATTTTCTGGGAAAGATCCGTCAAAAGTAGATAGATCTGCAGCTTATGCGGCAAGATATGTGGCAAAAAATATAGTCGCGGCAGAGCTTGCCGACCGATGTGAAGTTCAAGTCTCCTACGCAATTGGGGTTGCAAAACCAACTTCAGTGAGAATTAAGACTTTTGATACTGAAAAAATCAGCAAAGAAAAAATTACTGCGCTGGTTGATGAGCACTTTGATTTGACCCCCTTTGGCATCATGAATATGCTTGATTTACTCCAACCCATATACCAAAAAACAGCAGCTTATGGTCATTTTGGCAGAGAAGATGAAGACTTCCCGTGGGAAAAAACTAATAAAGCTGAAGATTTAAAAAGCCATTCTAGTTTATAATTGTTTGATTAAAAATATTCTGAGGACTAACCATGGTTGAACTAGCAAGAAATAGAGACGAAGATTTTAAAATCGCTGATATGAGTTTAGCTGAATGGGGCGAGAAGGAAATTATGATCGCAGAGACTGAAATGCCTGGATTAATGAGCCTCAGAGAAGAATTTGGATCACAAAAACCACTAAAAGGGACCAGAATCGCAGGCTGCTTGCATATGACCATTCAAACAGCTGTTCTTATTGAAACACTGATTGAATTGGGTGCCGATATCAGATGGTCCTCTTGTAATATTTTCTCAACACAAGATCATGCAGCTGCAGCACTTGCAGCTAAAGGGATTCCTATTTTCGCATGGAAAGATGAAACGGAAGAAGAATATTGGTGGTGTGTGGAACAAACAATTCATGGACCAGATGACTGGACCCCCAATATGCTCTTAGATGACGGTGGTGATCTGACTCTGGTGATGCATGAAAAATATCCTGAATTGCTTAAGAACGTCAAAGGAGTATCTGAAGAAACAACCACGGGCGTGAAAAGACTCTATGACATGGAAAAGGACTCGACTCTGCTGTGTCCAGCAATCAACGTCAATGATTCGGTGACAAAATCGAAATTTGACAATCTTTATGGATGCCGAGAATCTTTGGTGGATGGTATCAAACGAGCAACGGACGTCATGGTTGCAGGTAAGATTGCAATTGTTGCAGGCTATGGAGACGTCGGTAAAGGCTGTGCCCAAAGTCTCAGTGCACTTGGTGCAACTGTTTGGGTGACGGAAATAGATCCTATCTGTGCCCTGCAAGCTGCTATGGAAGGATATCGTGTGGTAACTATGGATGATGCCTGTTCACAAGCAGATATTTTTGTAACAGCGACTGGCAATTATCATGTTATCAATAAAACACATATGGAGCAGATGAAAGATCAGTCCATTGTTTGTAATATTGGTCATTTTGACAATGAAATTGATGTCGACTGTCTCCAAAAATTAGAATGGATTAACATTAAACCCCAGGTCGATCATATTGTTTTCCCCGATGGAAAAAGACTGATTTTGCTAGCAGAGGGAAGACTGGTTAACTTAGGATGTGCCACAGGACATCCAAGTTTTGTTATGTCCAATTCATTTACAAATCAAACACTGGCTCAAATCGAATTGTGGCAAAATCAAGACAAGTACGAAAACAAAGTTTATGTTTTACCCAAGGCACTCGATGAAAAGGTGGCACGTCTGCACTTAGATAAAATCGGTGTCCAGTTAACGCAATTGACCAAAGAACAGGCTGATTATATTGGCGTTTCAAAAGAAGGTCCCTACAAAGCAGATTACTACCGATATTGATTATGTACTGATATTTTTGGTTCTTTCTTGATTAGCATAATACAAATCACGGACCCGCATTTAACAAGACACAAAAATACTGAAATCAAATCATGCAACACTAACTCTTCCTTTGAGAGGGTTCTACAGAATGTTGTAAGCAATGAACAAATAGATTTTATTATCGTATCTGGTGATATTTCCGACGATGGTAGTAGGGAAAGTTACCAGTTTTATAAAAACACACTTGAATCATTAAAAAAACCATTCGTCTCCATTCCTGGAAACCATGACAATAAAGATAATTTTAAACTCGTCTTTCAAAAAGACTTTCCTAACATTTCATGCATACCGTTATCAGATGAATGGGGGTTAATAACCTTGGACAGTTCAGTAGATGACGAAGAAGGAGGTGTGTTAACCGACAAGCAAATCAAAACAGCCCAGGATCTGATCGAGGCTAGTTTGCATAAAAACCTGATTCTTTGTTTACATCATCAACCGATTAATATGGGATTTTGGATTGATGAAATAGGATTACAAAATAAGGATCAATTTCTTTCATTGATTTTAGATCAACCAAAGGTGAAAGCAGTAGTTTGGGGACATGTCCATCATGAGTATCAAACCACTCTGGGTTCAATTCTATTCATGTCAACCCCTTCAACATGCTATCAATTTGGGGAGGACGAAACTAATCAATCAAGACAAAAACCTGGGTATAGAAAAATTTATTTATATGACTTGGGAAAGCTGACGACGCAAGTAGTACGAATCAATTGACATGCCTATTGTTGTGAGTTTTCTCTGATCAGTTTCAAAAGCGGCTCTAAGTAATTCAATCTCAGTAGTGGGTCATTCAGTTCCAGACATTTTTGTTTGTCCTCTATTTTCAAAGGCAAAATCTCTGCAAAACGGAAACTCACCCAGGATGCGCTTTCAAACTGTTTATCTAGATCATCAAATAGATCTATATCTTCCAAAATAGCCTCAAGAAGTCTGATCATGTTATCGAAATGAGGTGGGGCTTTGAAATCCTTTTCCTGTTCCAAAATATTTATATCAGCAATATTTAAGCCGTCTTCTTTTTTTGAAAGAGAGATCAATTCAAATTTATTGCTACCAATTACAGTGATATTGAGCAGACCATCTTTATCCTGACTCCAATCAATTATTGAAGCTAAAGTTCCAATGTTATAAGTTTCGTACATGCCTGGTTGTATAACTTCTTTGCTTAGCACTACTCCAAACTCTGTATTAGAACGTAAACAACTACTTACCATGTCTAAATACCTGGGTTCAAAAATTCTCAATGGGATCCTAGAAGCAGGAAATAAGACTGTTCTAAGTGGGAAGATAGGTGTATTTTGCTCTGACATTCAGAAAATCTCTCCCAGATAAATCACTTTTTTTTCAAAACGTTGCTAATCCTCATAGAATCGCTATTCGTCATAATAATAAGAGAATCACCCGGTTTTATTTTACTTTGTACTTGATCAGGTAAATCAACAAGAGTTTTCAAAATAGCAACGTTCTCTATTTCTGCAAACTCCTCTCTAATATCCCATTGAATATTTCCAGAATTCAATATCCATGCATAATCAACATCAACGAAGGACTTTTTGAGTTCTGATTTTAAACTTCCTTTTTTCATGGTATTACTTGCCAATTCAACAACTGCATAAAGGCTAGATGAGTCTAATGTGGACTTAACTGCTGCAATAGAAGCTTTAATGGATGTAGGGTGATGAGCAAAATCATCAAAAAGATCAATTTCCGAGAACTGACCTAAATATTCCAATCTCCTTTTAACTCCAGTGAATTTTTTTGCACCAACTATTAAGTCTTTAGGTTTTAATTCAAAATTTGAAAGCACAGCAATTGCAGCTGTTAGGTTCATCATATTATGCTTCCCTAATAATTGAAGCTGCATTTGATCGATCTTTTCATCGTTACAAAATAAATTGTACTGACCTAGATCATCTTCAATACAAGCCCATTTTGTTCTCTGATCCATCTTAGATGAAAAATAATCAATACCAGACCAAACTCCCATTTTAAAAAGTTGTTGGATATTATGATCATCTCGATTAGCAACAATTGTTGTATTTGGTGACAAAGTTCTTAGCAATTGGTGGAATTGCCATATGATTTGATCTGTATCCTTGAAAATATCTGCATGATCAAATTCAATGTTATTAATTAATAAGACATCCGGTTGGTAATGTATAAATTTAGATCGTTTATCAAAAAATGCTGTGTCATATTCATCGGCCTCAATAATAAAGATTGGGTCTCTTCCGATATTTGATGACCTTTTTAAATCCTTGGACACTCCCCCAATTAAAAACCCTGGATCGATTCCTATCTCTTTTAGTAAAAAAGTAATTAAACTCGCCGTTGTGGTTTTGCCATGCGTTCCACTTATTGCAATAACTTTTTTATTGATTAAAACATTTTCTTTCAACCACAGCGGTCCGGAAGTATAGGCTAAGCCTTGCCTCAATATTTCTTCAATAATAGGCATACCCCTGCTCATAACATTGCCTATGACAATTAGATCCGGCTTCTGCTGTAATTGTTCAATATCATAATTTGGAATGACTTCTATATTTAAATCTTCCAACTGGTCGCTAATCGGAGGGTATGCGTTCAGATCTGAACCAGTCACTTTGAATCCTAAATCTTTTGCTAACACAGCCAAACTGCCCATAAATGTGCCGCAAATTCCCAAGATGTGTATATGCATAATCTTTTAGGTAACGGTTAGGGAAGTTGAAATCATGAAATTAATAAATGAATACATTAGAGCTAATCCTATGCCGATGGCTCTACTTTTTGAAGTTGCCCTAGAGTAAATGTGCCCCATTACCAAGACAGACCAAATCGCTATGATCAGTATAACTATACTCAATAGTGCAGGCATTGGTAATTCGGCAGTGATTTGTAATTCATCTGAGGAGGTTAACTGCTCTAAATAGGGTGCATAAGAAAGTATGAATGGGCTTAGTATGAAATTAAACAGTGTCCCAGTTCCAAAGAGTGCTGTTAAACTTTGTCTAAATCGTTCCAGTTTTCCTGATAACTGGAGAATAGCTCGGAGCCAAATTATTAAAAGTACCGTGTCAAGAAACAACAACTGAAAAAAGAGACTTACCGCCCCTCCATACATCTTAAAACCAACTAGAACTTGAGAAAGTAGAAAAAAAATAAAAGTCACGACTAATAGAAAATTGGAATCAGGAACCTCTTCAGGTCCAGACTTTCTCAAAATAATATTCCAAAATACTGTCAATAATTTAATCATAAAATAGGAATTTCATTATAATTGTTCAACGAAAGAATTTATGAAAAAAATAAAAAATTTACCAAACTTTCTAGAAACACAAGAGTCAATAACTAGTTTTGCCTCCTCTATTTTAAATACAGATAGAATTGGCATAGATACAGAATTTATCAGAACAAGAACTTTCTTCCCTAAACTTTGTTTGCTGCAAATTTCATCTGAACAGCATTCGATTTGTATTGATGTACTAAAAAAGAACAATTTAACATTAATCTGGAAAGAAATTTTTGACCCCAATAAATTAAAAATACTTCATTCTGCCAGGCAAGACCTAGAAATCTTTTATTTGATTAATAAAAAAATACCTCCGAATATATTTGATACACAAATTGCTGCGTCACTGCTTGGCTATTCTTCTCAGATTGGCATCAAACAACTACTGAAACAAGAACTCGATATTGAAATTAATAAAACAGAAACAAGAAGCGACTGGTCTAAAAGACCTCTAAATGCAAAACAAATACAATATGCAATAGAAGATGTGAAACACCTTGTTAGCTTACATAGTGTTTTGAAAAAGAAATTAATAGATAAGGGACGCTACGATTGGGTATTGGAAGATTCTTCAAAAATTATGTCAAATCCAAAAGATTTTTTTGATCCACACCACTCTTGGAAAAGAATCTCAGAAATAAAAAACCTTAGAAAAAAGTATCAGAATTTAGCGGTAAAACTAGCAATTTGGAGAGAAACAACAGCAATGGAAATTGACCTACCTAGACAATGGGCTTTAAATGATAAATCTTTGATAAAAATTGCCAAAACAAAACCAAATTCATTAGACCAGTTTAATAGACTTAGCATTGACACCAGCAATTTAAAAATAATACATCAAGAACAAATACTAAACATAATTAGTCAGGATTTAAATGCCACAGACAAATCAAGAACTCTTAAGCAAAAAAAGAGGAAATTACACCTAGATCCAAATCTGTTAAAGAATTTTAGAAAATGTATTGATGAAAAAGCCCTTGAATTAAATATCCCATCAGATATTTTAGCTTCGAAAAAGGATTGCTTATCCATGCTGAATGACACTAATAACTCAAGATTACTAAATGGTTGGCGAAAAAAAGTTATTGGGGCAAGACTGTTAAAACTTCTAGGTAATAACTAAGTTTGTAAACCTATTGCTTGGGTTAATCGTGTATATACGACTTCAATCCCACCATTCCCATCAACGACTTTAAGGAGTCCATCAGATTGATAATAATCAATCAAAGGTTCAGTTTGCTTCTTATAGACATTAATTCTGTTAGTAATCGATTCTAAATTATCGTCAGTTCTCTGAATTAATTCACCTCCCGCTTCAATACATTCATCAATTTCAGATTGTTTGGAAAAATATATATTGATGGTTTTGCCTGTTTTGGAGCATATCCGACGTCCAGAAAGCCGCTTGATTAGGATCTCTGAGTCTACGTCTATTAGCACTGTACAATCGAGCTGTAAATCCATAATATTGAGTAATGCTTTCAATGATTCTGCTTGGTTGATATTTCTCGGGTAACCATCAAGCACAAAACCATATCGGCTAGAATTATCGGATAATGATTCTTTTATTAGTTCGAGCACTATCTCGTCCGATACCAGATCTCCGGCATCCATGATTGCTTTTGCCTTTTTACCTATATCACTACCATCAACAATTGCCTGCCTCAATAAATTTCCAGTTGAAATTTGTGGTAAATCGAAATCATGTGTCAATTTCTCTGCTTGAGTTCCTTTACCCGACCCTGGAGCTCCTAACAAAATTATCTTCATAAAGTTATCCCAACGATTCTATGTGGCAATATAGTGTTAATAGAATTAATCTACCGCTATCATATATAAACAGTAAAGATATGGAAAAGAAAATGGCGAATAAAAACGGATTCTATGCACAATCTGGAGGGGTTACTGCTGTCATTAATGCTAGCGCATGTGGCTTGATTCAGACTGCCAGAAAACATCACCAGCAGATAGGTAAAATCTATGCTGGTAGAAACGGTATACTCGGTGCCTTACAAGAGGAATTGATTGATACAAGCCTAGAAAGTGATCAGGATATTGATAATCTGCAATACACTCCAGGTGGAGCCTTTGGTTCAGCGCGTTATAAATTAAAAAGCTTTGAGGAAAATCAAAAAGAATATAAACGGCTAATAGAAGTTTTCAAAGCACACAATATAGGCTATTTCTTCTATAACGGCGGTGGTGATTCTATGGATACTGCCTTAAAAGTTTCCCAAATAGGAAAAAAAATGAATTTTCCCATTACATCAGTTGGTATTCCAAAAACAGTGGACAATGATTTACCAATCACTGACACATGTCCTGGGTTTGGCTCGGTGGCAAAATACATTGCAGTATCCACACATGAAGCTAGCCTGGATGTGTTGTCGATGGCTGAAACTTCCACAAAAGTATTCATACTAGAAGTCATGGGTCGTCATGCTGGCTGGATTGCAGCTGCTTCTGGATTGATAGCAAACCAAGAAAACGAACCACCACATATTATCCTATTTCCAGAAGTTCCATTTGAGAAAAAGAACTTTTTGAAATATGTTGATAAGTCTGTAAAAGATAATGGCTACTGCGTGATTGTTGCAAGTGAGGGAGCACGTTATAAGAATGGAAAATTCTTAGCTGATGCTGGAACCAAAGACTCTTTTGGTCATAAACAACTCGGAGGTGTAGCTCCAATAATTGCCTCGATAGTTAAGGATTCACTAGGCTACAAATATCATTATGCTATTGCAGACTATCTCCAGCGATCTGCTAGACACTTAGCATCCGAAACAGATCTAAAGCAAGCATATTCTGTAGGTGAAGCTGCAGTTAAAATTGCAATCAAAGGTGAAAAATCAAAGATGGTAACTATCGATAGAGTATCAGACAAACCTTATAAGTGGAAAATAGGATCTGTGCCTCTTGCAGAAGTAGCCAATAATGAAAAGATGATGCCAAAGGAATTTATAACTAAAAATGGTTTCGGAATTACTGATGCATGCAAAACATACATGCTACCTTTAATTAAAGGCGAGGCCTACCCAAGCTACAAGAACGGTCTCCCTGTCTTTGCCAAGTTAAAAAATAAATTAGTTGAAAAGAGGTTAAATAAAAAATTTATGGTATGATCCTCAAAAAATTTTTTATCCCTTTTATAAAATAACAAACACATTCTTAAATTTCAGGAGTAAACAATGAGTGAAGCCATCGCATTATGGATAGCATTAACCGCTTCAGTTACAGCTATAGTTGTTGGAATCGTATTCTCTTTAGGCATTCTAAAAGAATCTGATGGAAATGAACGAATGAAAGAGATAGCTGGTGCAATTCAAGAAGGTGCCACCGCTTATTTAAATAGACAGTATTTAACTATAGGAATTGTAGGAGTAGTAATTTTTATATTGCTAGGTTTTGGAGTAGATTGGTTAAGTGCTATTGGATTTCTTATTGGTGCTGTCTTTTCAGCACTCGCAGGATATGTTGGAATGAATATATCAGTTCGGGCAAACGTCAGAACTGCTCAAGCAGCCTATAGTGGAATGAGTTCAGCTTTATCAGTCGCTTTTAGGGGTGGCGCAGTAACAGGACTTTTAGTAGTTGGTTTGGGTTTACTAGGGATTAGCGGTTATTATTTGATGCTCACATCAGGTCTATTGGGTCACGAATATAGAACTGATGAAAGTCTCCATGCATTAATAGGATTAGCTTTTGGTGGTTCTTTAATATCGATTTTTGCTCGTTTGGGAGGAGGCATTTTTACTAAAGGAGCAGACGTCGGTGCAGATTTGGTTGGGAAAATTGAGGCGGGTATCCCTGAAGATGACCCCAGAAATCCAGCGGTCATTGCAGATAATGTCGGAGATAATGTTGGGGATTGTGCTGGGATGGCAGCAGACCTTTTCGAAACCTATGCAGTCACTATTATTGCAACCATGCTACTGGGAAGCCTACTTTTCAGCGGTCAGGAAGCTACTAACGCGGTGATATATCCATTAATGCTAGGGTCCGTCTCCATAGTTGCATCGGTAATTGGGATGCTTTTTGTTAAGTCTAAAGAGGGCGGTAGTGTAATGGGAGCACTTTATAAAGGTGTTATTGTTTCCGGAATTATCGCTGCAATTGCCTTTTATCCTGTGACTGTTAATTATATGAATATGTCAATTGACTTATGGTATGCCTCACTAATTGGTCTAGGTTTGACTGCTTTTATGGTCTTTGTAACTGAGTACTACACATCAACCGAGTACAGTCCAGTTCAAAAAATTGCTGAGGCTTCTAAGACAGGTCATGCCACAAACATAATCGCTGGGCTAGGTGTCTCAATGAAAGCCACCGCCTTACCTGTAATAGCAGTTTGTCTGAGTATTTGGGGAGCTTATGAGTGTGCTGAGCTTTATGGTATTGCTATAGCTGCTACCTCAATGCTTTCTTTAACCGGGATGATTGTCGCTTTAGATGCCTTTGGTCCTATTACAGACAATGCAGGTGGCATTGCCGAGATGGCCGAATTACCTTCAGAAATTAGAGGGATCACAGACCCTCTTGATGCGGTTGGAAATACCACAAAAGCCGTAACTAAAGGTTATGCTATAGGATCTGCTGGCCTTGCAGCTCTGGTCTTGTTTGCAGATTTTATCAACAACTTACCAGAAGGCACAGAAGTCAAATTCAGTCTCCAAGATCCTGCGGTGATAATAGGTCTGTTTATAGGGGGCATGGTACCCTATTTATTTGGAGCCATGGCTATGGAAGCTGTTGGTAGGGCTGCTGGATCAGTTGTCGATGAGGTAAGACGACAATTCAAAGAAATTCCTGGAATAATGGATGGTACCAATAAGCCTGACTATTCAAAAGCAGTCGACCTTCTTACAAAATCAGCGATCAAAGAAATGATTATTCCGTCAATGTTACCTGTAGTAGTTCCTGTTGCGCTTGCTCTAATCATGAACGTTATGATGCCTGAGGATGGAGGTATAAGAGCTCTTGGGGGATTGCTTATCGGAACAATTGTCACCGGGATTTTTGTGGCAATCTCAATGACTGTTGGTGGCGGAGCTTGGGACAATGCAAAAAAATATATTGAAGATGGAAATGTAGGAGGCAAAGGAACTGAAGCTCATAATGCTTCGATAACCGGAGATACTGTCGGCGATCCATATAAAGATACTGCAGGACCTGCGATAAATCCGTTAATAAAAATTATAAATATAGTCGCACTGCTTTTGATTACGGTACTTTAAGAAAGTTATACCAAAGTTACGATTTGTTACACCAATCACTTGTAAGAATTAGTCCGACTATATAACCTAGAGCTTCTCAAAGAATCTGATTCTTATGAGGGCTGAGAATAACTGATAAAATCGAAAAATTATCCAAGAAAAATGGACAATAAAATCACCAAAATCATATCGATAATAACTGTTCTTATAATGCCAGTTATTGCCAATGGAGCTTCTCTGATGGATATCTATGCAGATGCATTGATTAACGACCCTCGATTGAAAGAAGCTTATGCCAACAAAGAAGCAATTATTGAATCTAAACCGCAAGCAAGAAGTTTACTGTTACCACAAATATCTGCATCCGGAACTTATTCCGATACCAATACTGACGGCAGTAGTACTTTTCAACAAAGAATTGTGGATCCTATTTCTGGTGATTTTATAGTCATGACCAACACAACTGAATTTGACCAGGAAGCAGACGGCCTGCAATGGGATATCACTTTGAGGCAAAACATCATTGATCCTGGCGCATGGATGACGGTAAAAAAAGCAAATAAAATCGTTGCTCAAGCTGAAGCAGATTATTTGGCAGCAGAACAAGATTTAATGTTAAGAGTGTGCAGTGCTTATTTTGATGTTCTGGCTGCTCAGGACACACTGGAATCACAACAAGCTGCAAGGACAGCAATAGAGAAACAACTTGACCAAGCAAAGAAAAGATTTGAAGTTGGCTTGATAGCTATTACCGATGTCCAAGAAGCCCAAGCAGCATTCGATCAATCTGTTGCAAATGAAATTTCAGCAAAAAGACAACTGGCAACTGCTAAAGAAATGCTAAGAGAAATCACTGACAGCTACCCCGAGAAGCTTTCAAAACCTGATGCCAATATGCCTTTGGTGATGCCAAATCCACAAAGTGAAAACGATTGGGTCAACACAGCAATGCAACAAAATTTGAGCCTGCTTTCAGCTCAAGTTGGCACTGAAATTGCAAGAAGTGAAGTCAACATTCAACGATCTGGTCACTATCCAACTTTAGGTTTGCAAGCATCCAAGAGAGATATAGATAATAATAGTTTACGTTCTGACAGCGGGGGGCCCTACTCGCCTGCAGACAGTGAAAATACCAGTGATGGTATTGGTCTGCAATTGAATATTCCAATCTACAGTGGCGGGCAAACCTCTTCAAGAGTCAGACAAGCAGTGGCTCAACATAGATCTGCAAAAGAAAAATTGGAAAGAATCGCTAGAGAAACCACCAGAAAGGCCAGGGACTCCTACTTAGGAATCATTTCAGGTATAGCTACCGTGAAAGCTTTGGAACAATCAGTAAAATCTTCAACCATTGCTCTGCAGGCAACTGAGGCAGGATATGAAGTAGGAACGAGAACCACGGTGGATGTTCTAGATGCCCGAAAAAGACTTTTTTCAGCGCAAACAAATCTAGCAATCAGTAAATACGATTATTTGAAAGATATGGTAAAGCTTAAGCAAGCAGCTGGAACTCTCTCAAAAGCAGATTTAATACAGATTAATAACTGGCTCCAATAAACTAGCTTTCTAGTAACGGTTCGATCATTTTTAGTAGTTTTTCCAGTGATCCCTTATTGGCCTCAATAACATTGCTGGCACCTTTAATCATACTGAGCCGCATTTTATCATCTGATAACAAAGAAGATACCAAATCACTTAATTCATCAGAATTATGAATAATTTTCAAGGCATCATTGGCTAAGAACATGTTTGCAATATCTTCAACTCCAAATAACACTGGTCCTGTGATGACTGGACAATTCAGTGAAGCAGGCTCTAACAAATTATGACCACCAACATGGAATAAACTCCCCCCAATAAATGAAACATTAGATACGGAATAAAATATTGGTAGTTCTCCTAAAACATCTGCCAATAGGACTTGCACATTATCCAAATTCATCTTAGCTTGCTCACTTCTTTTCATGGATGAAAATCCTTTTTTAGTGATTAAGTTTCCAACTGCATTGAATCGTTCTGGACGTCTTGGTGCAATAATCAACAAAAGATCAGGATAGTGATTTAAAATGCCTCTATGGGCATCAAGAATAACTTCTTCTTCCTTTGAGTGAGTACTGCCAGCAACCCATATGGGCCTACTAGATGTCAGTGATTCCTTAAAAAGATTAGCTCTATCTGTCAGATTTTCAGGTATATGATAATCAAATTTAATATTCCCGGTAACAAATGTTCTCGCTTCATCTGAGCCCATTAACAGAAACTTCTTTGCATCCTCTTCAGTCTGTGCACCAACAACAATTCCATGTGCAACCGCTTCTTGAAATAGTCCTAAAAGAATTTTATACAATTTGATTGATCGATCAGAAACGCAGGCACTAGCCAACACTAAAGGAACATTAAATTGCCCACAATAATGGAATAAATTCGGCCAAAGCTCTGTTTCTATAATGATCAAGATCTCCGGCTGTGCCCATTTGAAAAATCTGATCATTGAATCAGCTAAATCATATGGAAGATACACATGATAAACATCGTCACCAAATAGTTCTGTTACCAATGACGAACCTGTTGGTGTGTAGGTAGTAATCAGTATTTTCTTTTCAGGATATTTTCTCTTCAATTCAGTGATGAGTATTGAAGCTGCTTTTACTTCACCATAGGATACTGCGTGTACCCAAATGATGGATTCGGTCAGAGGATCGCCATTAAATCCAAATCGCTCTCCTATCCTTTTAAAATAATCACGATCTCCGTAGCCTTTATAGACTAGATGAAAAAATATTAAAGGTAGCAAGAGATAGGAAAAAATAACATACAATATCCGAAATAAAGCTCTTATATTCATATACTTATAAATTAAATTTCTCTAATTTCTTTAAATTAAATCACTGGTTGATTTACCTTCGATAAAGGATAACAATTTAACTTGACCACCATGATCAATATTGATCCAACATTGCAACGCCTATGACGATTGCATTAATTGTGGAAAAATCAGGGAATTTCATACCACCATGAATAGTTCATTCATTATTCTTGATCTTATCATAGAGTAATTTTTTAGCGGGTTAAAAAAAATCAGAAAAAAATTAATGGTGCATTAACCACATTTTGACTCCCCACAATTAAGACAAGTCAAACAGCCATCCATCATAACTGTTGCAACGGTATTACAGTGGTTACACATTTGAGCTCCTTCAGGAAAAGATTTTTTTACAAATGCGTCTTGCTGTTTGTTTCTATTCTCAAATTCTTGCCTTTTTTCATCCAGGAGCTGCTTTTGATATTCATCCAATCTTTCTTCTGGAATCAAGCCAATGGATTGAAGGTGTTTTTCCACAACAAAACCTAATTCTGCAATAATGGATGGCATAAAAACTCCAGTTCCTCCAGGTTGCCAATAACCACCTTTGGGGTCAAAAACTGCTTTTAACTCTTCCACCAAAAAAGCTACATCTCCGCCTTTTCGAAACACGGAAGACATAACCCTTGTGAGTGCAACTATCCATTGATAATGATCTAGGTTTTTTGAATTAATGA
>CAXGBD010000027.1:0-14599 GCA_964008355.1 uncultured Gammaproteobacteria bacterium
CTGTTTTACTGATTTCTGCTTCGTTAGATCCAAACTCCTCCATGAGTCTTGGAAATAGTGTTTCCGGGACAAAAAGTGTCATGGCATTGGTAAAGAAATAAATTAGAGTACAACCAATGGCAACATACCATCCATAGAACATTTTTTCTTTGGTGTGATTCATCTTGATCTTTCCTTGGACTTGTTCAATAACGACACTTATCACCTAGATGATAACATCGATCTAAGTGTCCTTGATGTTTAAACGATTGCTATAATGGTTACTATGAAAAATGATGCTTTTGCAATAATCAATGTCAACATTGTCAATGAAGATTTGATTTCAGAAAGTGATGTAATCATTAGAGACGGCCGGATAAGCAAAATCGGATCGAATCTTAGTGTCCCCAACGACTTAGAAGTCATTGATGCGAAAGGTAAATATCTTTTACCAGGGCTGATTGATGATCAAGTTCATTTCCGTGAACCAGGTTTAACGCATAAAGGGGGAATAGCATCAGAATCGGCCGCAGCAGTCGCTGGTGGCGTGACCAGTTTTATGGATATGCCCAACGTTGATCCTGCAACAACAACCAGAGCTCTCTTGGAAGAGAAATATGCATTGGCGTCTGGTAAAGCTTATGCCAATTATGCCTTTTATCTAGGTGCTACTAATTCCAATATTGATGAAATTAAACAATTAAAGATCGGAGATGCATGTGGACTAAAAGTATTCATGGGTGCATCCACAGGAAATTTACTGGTCAATGATTCAACCGCTCTAGATAATATTTTTGCCGAATGCCCAATATTGATCGCAACACATTGTGAAGATACTCCAACCATTGAAAGAAATTTAGCGAAAGCAATGAATCAATACCCAGCTGGCAAAATACCAGTCTCTGAACACCCCAATATCCGCTCTGTTGAAGCGTGTTATAAGTCTTCGTTCAAAGCAGTGCAATACGCTAAAAAGCATGATAGTAAATTACATATTCTGCATCTCACCACGGAAAAAGAAATGGGTTTATTTTCGGCAGGAGATTGTATAACAAAAAAAATAACGGCCGAAGTGTGTGTTCACCATTTGTACTTTGACGATAGTTATTACGATCTAATGGGCTCTAAGATCGTGTGTAATCCTTCAATTAAAACCAAAAAAGATTGTCATAGTCTAAGAGCGGCAGTGCGGTCTGGAAAAATTGACGTCATCGCAACAGACCATGCTCCTCATACACTGGAAGAAAAAGAAAAACCATATCCTGACCATCCCGCTGGATTGCCTCTCATTCAACATTCTTTGCTTATTCTTTTAGATTTGTATCTTCAAAAACAGTTCAGCTTAGAAACAATTGTTGATAAAACCAGTCATGCATTGGCAAAAATTTATGGAATAAAGGATCGCGGATTTATTAGAGAAGGATACTGGGCTGATCTGGTTCTAGTCGATTGTAGCAAAACAACAACCGTTACACCCAAAAACATTTTTTATGATTGCGGCTGGTCACCGTTTGAAGGACATGTATTTAAGTCATTGATAGATAAAACATTTGTTAACGGAAAATTGGTTTATAACGATGGACAATTGGCCAAGAAATCCACTGGACAAAGAATTGAATTTGTTTGATGTTGGTAAACCTTCTAAAACGGTAAAATAACGTTTTGTTTCTACACGTGATATGTTAATTTTCAACTATTCTTTGAATTGGTGTTGAAACTAGAAACAAAAAAAACTGGAAATTATTAGGGTTAAATTTCAGAAACACAATAGCTTCTATAGAATAACGTCATAAAGTTGTCATAAATCATGCAACCTAGCAACACAAAAGATCCTCAGTATTACCATAAAGTGGTTGATTGCCAGTGGGGTTGTCCAGCACATACAAACATTCCTGAATACATAAGATTGATTGCACAAGGGCAATATACAGAAGCCTATTTATTAAATCGCGAATCCAATGTTTTTCCTGGAATATTGGGCCGAGTTTGTGATAGACCTTGTGAACCTGTTTGCAGAAGAGCCAGAGTGGATGTAGACCATTTAAGATGGGAAGAGCCAGTAGCAATTTGTCGATTAAAACGTGTGGCGGGGGACCTCAAAGATAATTTTAAAGACTTCCTACCACCCGTGCCGGGTAAGAAAAACGGTAAAAAAATTGTATGTATTGGAGCAGGTTGTGCTTCATTAACCGTTGCCAATGACTTACTCCCTTTAGGCTATGAGATAGACGTGTTTGAGTCTCTACCTAAAATGGGAGGCTTAATCAGGAGTAATATTCCAAAATTTAGGCTGCCACCAAATATTATCGATGAAGAATTTGATGTCATTGTTGAGCGTGGAATCAATCTCCATTTAAACCATCCTATAGAAAGTATGAAAGAGTTACTGGAGGAACACTATGATGCCATTTTTGTTGGTACCGGTGCTCCACATGGCAGAGATTTAGATTTACCTGGTAGACATGATAGTGATCAAATCCATATTGGCATAGCTTGGTTAGAATCAGTAGCTTTTGAACATATAGATCAGGTGGGTAAAAGGGTCATTATTTTAGGCGGCGGCAATACTGCGATGGATTGTTGTAGAACCTCTCTCAGGTTAGGTGGCAAAGACGTCAAAGTGATTTATCGTGGCAGTAGAGATCGAATGAAATCTTCGGATTGGGAATTAGAACCCGCGTTGGAAGAAAATGTCGAGTTAATCTTGAATCATACCCCGGAAGAGTATTTGGTTGAAGATGGTCAATTAGTGGGTGTGAAATTTGCCCATCTTCAATGGTCTACTGATTCTGATGGCAGGTTGAGCTCTGAAAAAATAGATGAGATTATCATTCCTTGTGACACAGTTATCCTTGCCATTGGCCAAGAAAATGCATTCCCATGGGTAGAAAGAGATATCGGTTTAGAGTTTGATCAATGGGAAGTTCCAATTGTTAACCCTGTAACATATGAATCCACTATTGAGGGTATCTTTTTTGGTGGTGATGCAGCATTTGGCCCAAAAAACATAATTGAAGCAGTTGAACATGGACATCAAGCGGCAATTTCAATCCATAAATATTGTAATGACCAGTCGTTGGAGGAACGTTTGACTAATGGCATGAATCTCATTTCAACAAAAATGGGACTTCATGAGTGGAGCTATAGTAATAATTTTGATACTGACGAACGTTATGAGGTCCCAACGGTTCCAATGGAAAATAGGTTTAAAGATATTAATATTGAAGTGGAATTAGGATTTGAACCAGGACAATTTCAGCGTGAAGTAGAACGGTGTCTGAACTGTGATATACAAACTGATTTTACCACTGATTTATGCATAGAGTGTGATGCGTGCGTGGATGTTTGCCCTGTCAATTGTCTGATGATTACTAATAACGATGAAGAAAGTGTGCTTCGAAGTAAAATTAAAACACCTGCTGAGAATCCTGAACAAGCTATTTTTGTCTCCTCCAAATTGCCGCAAACCGGTCGGGTTATGATCAAAGATGAAGACGTTTGTATCCATTGTGGTTTATGTGCCGAACGTTGTCCCACTGCCGCATGGGATATGAAAAAATTTGAATTACTTATTCCCTACGCTTTAGACGAAGAGAATTATCCAGAAGACAGCAATAAAGTAAGCGGTTTAAAATGAATCCAGCAAATCATAATAATTTTACAGTGAAATTTGCGAATGTGAATGGAACTGGTTCGTCTAGTGCTAATAAGCTCTTCATGAAAAGTATCTTCAGAATGGGCATACCCGTTGTCGCAAAAAATTATTTTCCTTCAAATATACAAGGCTTGCCAACTTGGTACGAAGTTAGGGTAAGCGAGCATGGCTATCTTGCACCTTCAGGTGAGATAAACATCATGGTCGCAATGAATGCACAAACTTATGAAAAAGATATTAAAGAGATCGTACCTGGAGGTTATTTAATTTACGACTCAACATGGCCAAGAAAAGAGTTAATGATAAGAAAGGATGTTACCGTTTTGGGCGTGCCCTTAGCACAAATGTGCAATGAAAATTTTGATACTGCTAGAGCCAGGACATTAATGAAAAATACCGCATATGTCGGTGTTTTAGCCGCATTATTAGAAATAGAAATGGAAGTTATTGAGCAGCTTTTTCTGGATTCTTTTAGTTCCAAAGTAGAGCTGGTTGACTTAAATAAAAAGGCACTACAATTAGGTTTTGATTATGCACAATCTAATTTTTCATGTCCTGCTTCTTTTACAACAAAAAGAATCGATAAAACAGATGGATACATTATGATCGATGGCAATACTGCAGCTGCACTAGGTTGTCTGTATGCTGGGGCAACTGTTGGGGCATGGTATCCAATCACCCCATCCACTTCCTTGATGGATTCTTTTTTGCGCTATTGCAAGCAATATCGCATAGATGAAGAAACCGGTAAAAATAATTACATCATCATCCAAGCTGAAGACGAATTGGCAGCCATTGGTATGGCATTAGGTGCAGGATGGAATGGTGCGAGATCTTTTACACCAACCAGTGGGCCAGGAATTTCGTTGATGAGTGAGTTACTTGGGTATGGCTACTATGCTGAAATACCAACTGTTGTATTTAATGTACAAAGAACAGGACCTTCTACAGGCATGCCAACAAGAACCCAACAAGCTGATATTTTATCGTGTGCTTATGCCTCTCACGGGGATACCAAACATGTCTGTTTATACCCTGCAAATCCGGAAGAAACATTTGAATTTTCCAAAACAGCTTTCGACTTAGCTGAGCAATTACAGACCCCTGTCATAGTGCTTACCGATCTTGATATTGGCATGAATGATTGGATGATTAAGGAATTACAATGGGATAATAAATACCAACCCGAAAGAGGCAAAGTTTTAGGTGCAAAAAAATTGGAGGAGATTGAAGAGTTTCACAGATATTTAGATAAGGACGGTGATGGCATTCCATATAGGACTATACCTGGCACGCATCCCAAGGGTTCCTATTTTACCAGAGGTTCTGGACACAACGAATTGGGTGGTTATACCGAAGATGGGGAGGAATATAAGAGCGTTATGGATCGACTTCTAGTTAAATGGGAGTCGGCAAAAAATTCTGTACCAAACCCCATTATTGATTGTACCAAATCCAATGATCATGCCATTGTTTCTATAGGTAGTTGTGATGATGCCATTCGTGAAGCCAGAGATATTCTAGGCACAAAGGGCATATTGGTAAATTATTTAAGAGTGACTGCATTCCCATTTTCTACTGAAATCGAAAAGTTTTTAGCAGCTCATAAGAGGATATTTGTCGTTGAACAGAATCGCGATGGTCAGTTGTATAAATTGTTACAAATTGAGTCTAGCGTTAAACAAGAGACCTTAGAATCTATTAGAATATATGATGGTATGCCTTTGTATGCACACATGATTGTTGATGAAATAGAAAAGAGGATAAAAGAAAGTAAAGCATGAGTTATATCAAAAAGCCAAAAATTTTGAGAAGCAATGCGAAACGCAATGATCTTGGAATGACCTTTTCCGATTACGAAGGAACTATGTCGACGTTGTGTGCAGGTTGTGGACATGACTCAATTACGGGAGCAATTATTGAAATGGTCTTTGATTTGAGTATTCCACCACACAGGATGGTTAAATTGAGTGGCATTGGTTGCTCTTCTAAAACCCCAGCCTATTTTGCAAAGCAGTCTCATGGCTTTAATTCCGTTCATGGCAGAATGCCCTCAGTTGCAACGGGAGCACAGGCTGCAAACAGTGGACTTCATTACATTGGCGTTTCAGGAGATGGGGATACACTTTCCATAGGCATGGGACAATTTTCACATGCGATTAGACGCAATCTGAACATGCTCTACATTTTGGAAAACAATGGTGTCTATGGACTGACTAAGGGGCAGTTTTCAGCCTCTGCAGATATTGGTTCCAAGGCTAAGAAGGGAGCTCCTAATCTGCAAATGCCCATTGATCCATGTCGGGTGGCTATTTCCATGGGAGCTTCTTTGGTTGCTCGGAGTTTTTCAGGTGACAAGGAACAGTTAGTACCCTTACTTAAAGCAGGCTTAATGCATAGAGGTTTTGCTTTGATCGATGTGATATCGCCATGTGTCACATACAATGATCATCTAGGCTCAACCAAAAGTTATTTACACACAAGAGAACATAAACAAGAAGCGGTTTATACCGATTATATTCACCCTCTAAGTGAGGTTAAGGTGAATTACTCAGCAGGATCTTCCATCGAAGTTGATTTGCATGAAGGGGGTAAGGTCATTCTTAGCAAGGTCGCTAGAAACTACAGTCCCATAGACCGGGCTGCTGTTCTTAAAGGCATTCGCGAGTCGACCGAGAAAGGTGAGATATTAACGGGTTTGCTCTATATTGATGAAAGTCAGGCCGATTTTATTGAAAATGAAAATACAATTGAAACCCCGATCAACCAACTTGCTTTTGAAGACTTGTGTCCTGGCTCCGAGGCATTATCAAAGCTCCAAAAAAACTATAAATAAACCCCCCTTTTTAGTGACGCCATATAGAAATACCATCATCAGTATAGGTAGCTTATTGTTTGTCTTGTTGTTGAGTATGTCCTGGATTGGTGGACATGCTTCTTCCGCGCAAAAAGATTTGCCAAAAAGCCTGATAAGTATCCTAACCGAGCAAGCTATTCCACCAGAGACATTGACAGTCATTGTGCAAGAAGTGGATTCCGATGAATCAATTATTTCTTTGAACCCAAAGATCTTAAGAAGTCCAGCATCTTTGACAAAGTTGTTCACAACGTTTATTGCTTTGGATTATCTGGGCCCTGATTTTCAATGGAATACTAATATTTATGTTTCCGATTCAATATCTGATGAGACAGTAGACTACTTATTGTTTAAAGGAGAAGGAGATCCATATCTGACCGAAGAGAATCTTAGGTCCATAGTTAAAAAACTCAGACATTTGGGCCTTGAGAGGATTGAAATGGGCCTTCAGGTTGACCAGCAATATTTTGAGGCCAATCAATCCCACCCAGGAGATTTTGATGATGATCCCTTGCGACCTTACAATCAACTACCATCGGCATTGACGGCGAATTTTAATAGAGTTGATTTTCAATTAGTTCCAAACGTCAAAACAGGATCTGTGGATTTTTATTTTGATACCCTACCCAGTGGTGTAGTGATTGATAACCAATTACATCTTGGCAAAGGTCAATGCTCAGATTTTACAGATTCAGTTGTATTTCATGAAACACGAACCGATCAAATAATGACCATTATTGCTGAGGGCGTGTTTCCAAGTAGTTGCTTAAAAATTGAGCATGAAATCGCTTTGACGAATACTAATCATTATTTCTACAGCTTATTCTCTGATCTCTGGAAACAAAGTGGAGGAGAGTTCCTTGGTTATATTATAGACAGTGAAAAAATTGGCGAATCCGAAGTACCATTATTGGTCCACACATCACCTCCTTTGAATGAAATTATTCGACACACCAATAAACAGAGTAATAATTTTATGAGTCGTCAGATATTTCTTTCCCTTGGCAATTACCAGTCTGATCAAACGGCAACATTAGAACTGTCTCGTTTAAGAATTAATGCGATGTTAGATAAATATGACATTGACTTCCAAGGTCAATTTATTGACAACGGCTCAGGTCTTTCTAGAGAAACTGTTATTAGAGGTGAAACTTTGATGCAATTACTAAAGGAGATCTATGAGCATCCATTGAGAGCTGAGTTGATCTCCTCTCTTCCCATTACAGGCATTGACGGCACAATGAAAAAACGGTTTCGTAAATTCCCCATTAAACAAAGAGCCCATTTAAAAACCGGCACTTTGGATGGTGTGACTGGTATGGCAGGATATGTAAAAGGGCTTTCAGGAAAGGATTATATTGTTGTTTTCATTCATAATGATTTTTCGGAACATTCCTATAGAGTCAAAGAGTTTCAAAAAGCCCTTTTGACATGGATTATTCAAGACTATAAGTGGTGAAATATCAAAAATCGGAATGCAACCTTAGTGTTTTTTTGATAATTCCCCATTTTTTTGCATGACTAGTGCCGGAGGCTATGTTTTAGTTTGTGAGTATAATAATGGGTATGAAGTTAGTTATGATGATTATGAATCCATACACTAACAAGAATTTGGAATAGTGTGATGAAAACAATTAAAGGACCAGCTATATTTCTGGCTCAATTTGTTGGAGATGAACCTCCATTTAATACTCTAGATAACATAGCAAAATGGGCTGCAGGTCTTGGATTTAAAGGTGTGCAAATTCCAAGTTGGGATAGTCGTCTCTTTGATCTTGAAAAAGCAGCAAATAGCCAGTCATATTGTACTGAAATTCATGAAATATTAGATAATCATGGTTTGGTGATTACAGAGTTATCAACACATACCCAGGGGCAACTGGTAGCCGTTCATCCTGCGTATGATCTTCTTTTTGACTCATTTGCAGTTCCTGAAGTTCGAGGTAATCCAGAATTGAGGCAACAATGGGCAGTGAGTCAAATGCTACTTGCAGCAAAAGCATCTGAGAATCTAGGCTTAACTGAACATGCCACTTTTTCCGGTGCCTTGGCTTGGCCATACTTGTATCCCTGGCCTCAACGCCCAGCAGGACTCATAACAACTGCTTTTGATGAATTAGCCAAGCGGTGGTTACCCATACTCAATGCCTTTGATGATGCTGGAATTAATCTGTGTTATGAGATACATCCGGGTGAGGATTTACACGATGGTTCTACATTTGAAATGTTTTTAGAGCGTGTTGATAACCATAATCGATGTCAGATGCTATACGATCCAAGTCACTATATGTTACAAGCACTGGATTATCTTCAGCACATTGATATTTATCACGAGCGGATCAAAATATTTCACGTAAAAGATGCAGAGTTGAACCCAACAGGACGTCAAGGTGTCTATGGAGGTTATCAGTCATGGCTCGATAGAGCAGGTCGATTTCGCTCTTTGGGTGATGGTCAAATTGATTTCAATAGCATTTTTTCTAAGTTTGCTCAATACGATTTTCAAGGGTGGGCTGTTCTAGAATGGGAATGTTGTTTAAAACATCCTGAAGATGGTGCAAAAGAAGGCGCAGCATTTATTCGTGATCAAATTATTCGTGTCACAGATAAAGCTTTCGATGATTTCGCAGCATCAGATAGCGATAAAAAATCTAATAAAAGTTTACTGGGCTTGCCTTAAACAACATGGCTGAATGGCTGATATAGAAAAAAAAGATCCAATCCGATGGGGAATGGTCGGAGGAGGTCAGGGGTCCTTCATTGGTGAAGTACATCGTATCGCTGCCCGTCTCAATAACAACTATCTCTTTTGTTCAGGTGCCTTATCGTCCACACCAGAACGGTCTCAAATTTCAGGTTCAGAAGCAGGCTTGGAAAAAGATAGATCGTATCCAAACTATGAGGCAATGATTAAAGGTGAATCGAGCCGAGATGATCGAATTGAAGCGGTATCAATTGTTACGCCCAATGATACGCATTTTCCCATTGCAAAAAGATTTCTCCAAGAAGGTTTTCATGTCATTTGTGATAAGCCAATGACAGTAACCACTCATGAAGCTGATGAATTAGTTCAACTTGCTAACCAGCGTAACTTAATTTTTGCCGTTACTTATAATTACAGCGGTCATCCAATGGTCAGGCATGCACGAGCTATGATTAAGAATGGCGATATTGGAGCAATTAGGGTCTTACAATGTGAATATGCTCAGGATTGGCTAGCAGAGTCAATTGAAAAAGAAGGCCACAAACAAGCTTTGTGGCGAACTGATCCTTTACAATCAGGATTGGGTGGTTGTATTGGTGATATTGGGACACATGCATTTCATTTAGCTTGTTTTGTAAGTGGATTAGAGCCAGAGGCTTTGTGTGCCGATATTTCAATATTTGGCGATGGACGAAAGTTAGACGATAACGCCAACGTTTTATTACGATTTAAAGGAAATGCCAGAGGTATTATTTGGGTGAGTCAAGTGGCGATTGGTAATGAAAATAATTTAAAACTTAGAATTTTTGGTGAGCAAGGTGGACTGAGTTGGCGGCAAGAAGAGCCTAATGAATTAATTTTTTCTCCTTTAAATCAGCCATCACGAAAAATCTCTGGAGACAGCTCAAAAGCCTCTGATGAGGCATCGATCATAACCAAAGTCCCTGCAGGTCATCCTGAAGGATATTTAGAGGGTTTTGCAACAATTTATAGTGAAATTGCACAGGCAATTTTTGCTGCGCGCAGTGGTGAGACTGTAGATCAAAATATAATTTTTCCTACAGCTGAGGACGGTAAAGCTGGAGTGAATTTTATAGAAGCGGTCGTTCGTTCAAGCAACAAAGGTTCGGGTTGGGTAAATTTATAAGGCCAAGCAGTTTTTGCTTTCACTTAACGGGTTTGTGTGTATTGTTTTCGATAATAATATAGTGCGCCATACAAAACAAACAGTATAGCTGGCAGTGTGCTCATCGTTTGGATGACTTGCATTCCGTTTGAATTATCAAGAAATCGCCCCATTATTGGCAGCACGATTGAGACCGACAAGTTCCCAAGCCCTCCCATAATTGAAAGCCCAAAAGCACCACTTTCAGGTATATTTTCTGAAATAAATGCAAGTGTAGTTGGCCAGAAAAAAGTGATTCCTATGGCAAAAACACCGGCAGCAAAAAAAATAAACATACCCGAAGCGTTAGCAAGAAGTTGCAATCCAATAAACGAAAATAATGCTGAAAACCACAACATACCAGTCGTATTAATTTTTTTTGAAATTGGACCAGCAAAATATCGACCAATCATCATAAGACCATTAATAAATGCGAGTACAAGGAGTGCATTGATCCCTGTTTCTTTTAGCAGTGATTCGATACGTTGAGTTGTTCCTAATTCCGTTGTAGCCGAAAGCAACATACAAAAGGCAATAAATAGATAAAGTGGCGTCAAGAGACTTTTGAGAGCTACCTTTGTACTGATCCCCATTTCTACCCGTTCAGTTAATGGAAATGGTTGACCTGTAATTAGGTAACCATACACAACTAGAGGGATAAAAAGAGATGCCACCATCACTTGCCAGCCCAGACCTAGGATATCCATGATTAAGTATCCAATGATTGAGCCAATAACAATTCCTGCAGGCCACCATAAATGAAAACGATTGAGCATTTTAGTTTTTTGAGTGGGATACATACTTGCCACTAAAGGGTTGCAGACAGCTTCAATCATACCATTACCCAATCCCATGAGGATGGTTGCTGTAAATAGTGATGAAAAATCCGTAGCAGCTAATGTAAAGATAATTCCGAATGCATGTAGAATAAAAGCTAGCCACATAACTTTTTTCATACCGAAATAATCGACGATAGGTCCACCAACAATCATCGCTAGAGTAAATCCCCAAAATGCAGGCATAAAAGCGTAGCCTATTTGCTCCAATGTCAAACCGACCCCTGTCGGTCCAAAAACTGTTTCTAATCGTGCACGAATCGCAAAGGTCATTGCGGTTAGAGCCAAGGAGGTGCAACTGGCAATAAAAAGACGGTTTTTATTAAATATGCTCATATTATTATCGAATCTTCATTGTATTAAAGTGAGTTATAAGAGTTTCTCAAATGATGGGTATTAATCCTACTTATTTAAATCTTTTAAAAGAAGTTTTAAGATATTAGCTAAAAATTTGATTGCCACAAACTGAACCATTGGCTATGGTTCATCTGAGGTTTATACAGTGTGATTTTAAAATGTCTATAACACGAAGAGAATTAATTGCAGCATTAGGAACGCTAGCAGCCACCTCTAATCTTTATGCAGATCAATCTTCTCAACAACAATCTCGGCAATTGTTAAAAGGCTTGGCTTGTAACATGGAATCTTGGTGGACTGATCTTGATTTTATGCAGCGATTTGAGAGGGCTGCACAGTCAGGATTCAGTTCAATAGAATTTTGGGAACACAACAAAAATAAAAGAAACATGAATGCTGTTGCCGCATTGGCCAGAAAACTGGATCTCAATATTGTTCAATTCACAGGCTGGGGCGGCCCCAGTCTTGCTGATACCAGTAATCACAATGATTTTATTGAAACAATGAAACGAGTTACTGAAATAGCTCATCGATTAGATGCCCCAATGTTTACCGTGGTTGGACACCAAACAGTGAAAACCATCCCGCAAACAGCAAGCTTGGCAAATTTGTCCCTAGCTCTGGAAACAGCAGCTCCTATTTTGGAGGATGCAAAAAAGATGTTAATACTGGAGCCTTTTAATCCGGTTGACCATCAGGGGCATTTTTTAAATGGGTCAGTGGATGCGTTACGAATCTGCAGGGAAATTGATTCGCCTTTTATTAAAATTAACTGGGACCTGTACCACATGCAATTAACCGAAGGCAATATAGTGGAAAATCTTTATGCTGGAATAGACCAAGTTGGTTATATACAAGTCGCTGATATTCCAGGACGCCATCAACCTGGGTCGGGAGAATTGAATTATAATTTTATTTTCAATACCATCGATGACATAGGCTATAAAGGACCGATTGGACTAGAATGTTGGCCAGAAAATAATGATGAAAAGCAAGCTATAGCAGATATTATTGTGCAGCGCTTCGGTTAATTTTATTAAATTAAATATGGACAAAAACATAACATTAAATTCAATAACATTCACAAGAAGAAAGGCAATTAGAAATGCAGTATTGCTTTTAGGCGGAAGTATATCTGCTGCCCAAATTAGCCCTTTAATCAGCAATGTGACTGCAATGGATGCAAATTACATACCAAAATTTCTCAGCCAACATCATTTTCAAATGACTCAACACCTAGTTGATTTGATCATTCCAGAATCCGATACTCCAGGTGCATTAACTGCCAATGTACATCAATTTATTGATGTTATGTTGGACGGGTGGGCAGCATCAGACACACAGCTTCGTTTCCTCGATAATTTTAATAATATTGATCGTCGTAGTGCGACCATGACTGGTAAAACATTTGCCAATGCTAATAGAACACAGCAAATAAAATTACTTGAAGTATTAGACAAGGAATCATTTTCCGATAACGGCACTGATATTTTTTTTGGAGAGTTCAAAGCTTTGGTTATTTTTGGTTATTATTCATCAGCAGAAGGCGCTTCCATTGAGTTGCGATACGATCGTATTCCAGGTGATTACAGAGACTGTATCCCATTCAGCGAGGTAGGCCGCAGTTGGTCAACCTAATGTTTATAAGGAAATGATTAATGTCGAGTAATATGCCACCTGAGTTTGATGCCATAGTAGTGGGTTCGGGAATCTCAGGGGGATGGGCTGCAAAAGAGCTTACTGAGAGAGGTTTAAAAGTACTGCTTGTGGAGAGAGGTCCGCACATAACTCATAGAAAAGATTATAGCGGAGAAGGTAAAGCCCCATGGGAAATGCCGTTCGCAGGCCGTATTCCAGAAGATGAAGCGAATCGGGATTATTTTGTTCAAAAAGACTGTTATGCCTTAGAAAGTGCTACCAAGAAATTCTTTGTTAACGATCGGATACATCAATACATTCATCCTCAAGAGAAGCCATTTAGTTGGATTAGAGGTTACCAACTGGGTGGTAGATCGCAACTCTGGGCTAGGCAGACTTACCGGTGGAGTGATATCGATTTCAGAGCTAACAAAACTGATGGCCACGGGATTGATTGGCCTATTCGTTATCAAGATATTGCTCCATGGTATGACCATGTTGAAAAGTTTGTAGGAATTAGTGGCTCCTTAGAAGGGCTAGATCAATTACCAGATGGGAAATTTTTACCTCCAATGACAATGAATTGCGTTGAAGCTGAGGCAAAACAAAAAATAGAAAAAGCCTTTCCAACACGTAAGATGATTATAGGACGTTGTGCTAATCTTACGAAACCAACTAAAGAACATCTTGAGCTAGGTCGGGGTCGTTGCCAGTATCGCAATGAGTGTGAGAAAGGATGTTCGTTCGGCGCATCCTTCAGCTCACTTTCCGCAACACTACCTGCCGCACGCAGGACAAGTAATTTAACTACCGTCACTGATGCAATTGTTCATAGTGTGATTTATGACGATGTCTCAAAACGAGCCACTGGAGTTAAAATTATTGATGCAAACACTAAAGACTATCACCAGTATTCTGGACGTATAATATTTCTCTGTGCTTCTACATTAGGCTCCACCCAAATCATGTTGAATTCGATATCAGAGAGTTTTCCAAACGGTATTGCTAATTCCAGTGGCACCTTGGGGCATTATCTTATGGACCATATTTTTATGTCAGGAGCCAGTGGTCAACACCCTGGGTTTCAAGAACACTATTATTCGGGCAGAAGACCTAATGGGATTTATATTCCAAGATATAGGAATGTGACCGAGAAGGATGATCGTTTTATACGCGGTTACGGTTTCCAAGGGGGCGCCTCAAGACCGAACTGGAGACGCGGTTTGAATATGCAAGGTATTGGTCTTGAATTAAAAGAAAAACTAAGAGTACCTGGTTCTTGGCAATTCAATCTTGGTGGTTTTGGTGAAATGCTTCCTGATAAAAGAAATCGTGTACTTTTGGATAAAAACCAGCAGGATCAATGGGGAATACCATTATTGAATATAGAATGCGAACTTCGTGACAA
>CAXGBD010000028.1:0-14521 GCA_964008355.1 uncultured Gammaproteobacteria bacterium
GCCTTTAACCCAAAACGCTGACTCTCATCCTTTAATATTAAGGAATTAATTTTAAATTTTGCAGCAAGACCTTCCAGTTTTAATAAGGGTGTGTATGCGTAACCGGGTAAACTTTGATGAAAAAAACTGACCGCTTCTATCTGATCACCACCTACAAAATGGGGCACCTCTCTTTGTTCTGAGAGAAATGGATTTAAAATGCATTTTATCATTGGCTCCTCTCTATTAATCTCATCGATATCATCCGGCTTGTATCAAATTATGAGAAGTAAAAGCTTGATATTCTAGATCATCAGGGCTTACTTGCGTCGGTAAATTGGGCTGCAAGAAGACACAGGATTTCAAACATCATTGTGACTCCGACCAGAGAAGTGTTTCCGGTATGATCAAATGGAGGGGAAACCTCAACCACATCGCCACCAATGAGATCAAGACCATCCAATCCTCGAAGGAGTTGTTGTGCTTCCAGTGTTGTTATTCCGCCAACTTCTGGTGTTCCTGTACCCGGTGCATAGACTGGATCAAGACCATCCACATCGAACGAAATATAGGTTGGTCCTTCACCCACTACTTTTCTGGCCTCTTCAATGATATTTTTGACCCCCAATTCTGTGAATTCCTCTATGAACACCACTCGCATCCCACTGGTCAAAGAAAAATCAATTCCATCAAGAAAATTTTGCCCGCCACGAATACCGATTTGGATGGTTCGCTTGGGATCCAATAAACCATCTTCAACAGCCAAACGAAATGGTGAACCGTGGTGAAATTTAGAGCCCCATATATCACCCCAAGTATCGGTATGTGCATCAATATGTACCATCCCAATGGGTTTATCAGTCACAATCCCTTTGAAAATTGGATAGCTAATGGAATGATCACCTCCTGCACTGATAGGCAATACACCGGCTTCATGGATTCTTCTAAAAAAGTTCTCGATATCCTGATTAACGATTTGATGGTCAAAAGGTTTGGAAAATCGAACATCACCGACATCAGCAATTCTTGCTAACTCAAAAGGGTTGATCCGGGTGACATGATGAAATTCACGAATGAAACTTGATTGACTTCTCATTTCCCGAGGTCCATGACGGGCACCTGGACGATTAGTAACGCCTCCATCATAAGGAACGCCAACCAATGCAATGTCTAATTTCTCAAGAGTATTTACCAGAGGAGTTCTCATGAACGTAGGCAATCCCCCATATCGAGGTTCCAACATGGTCCGATAATTTTCCCCTGTTACAGGAGATTTGTGATCATAGAATTTTTTCATGACATTTCATTCATTATAAATTTATTTTAAGATCAATTAATTATAATCAATTGTATGAAGGATTATGAAGAATAGTGTTCTTGATCTCCACGGTATCAGTCATAACCAAGTTGATAGAGTCGTGGAAAATTTTGTTTTGCTACACCAAAGTCAAATTCCATTGGAAATCATTTGCGGTAACAGCCAAGTCATGGTTAATCTAGTAATTTCTATATTAAATCGGATAGGTTGTGAGAATTTTGAAAGGGTAGATTATGGAACCATAATAATCCGTAAACTATAACTTCTGGCTTAATCATTCACCACTTTTTCTTTCAATGGATTTAAATACTTTCTTACTCATTAATTCTTTGCCATCAAGATGATATTGGATCGATAAACGCACTATTTTCTTGGCGCATCTTAAGGTTTCAGGATCAGAGAAATCTCCTTCATTGATTGCTTTTATCCAAAGACCTTTGATTAAAAATGAACCAGAATTTTGATCTCTTTTTGAGACAAAACCTTGTCCTGCAGTAAAAACATAATTTAAACCAGCCTCAATTGGTTTTTGTGAAAGAGTTTCAGTTTCAAAATTTATGGCATAACCTATTTCTGAAAGTAGAAAAATCTCAAATCTTCGTAAGCTAGGTTCAATGGATTTTAATTCGGAAAGATCATGGAGAGTAGCTGTATATAACTTAAAAAGATCTGGGTAAGGATCTGCAATTTTAAGAAATGATAAGATCAATTCATTCAAATAAAAAGCAGGAATCAAATGTTTACCTTTGATATTCGATATATTTTCACCAGAAATTTCAGCCTCTCTTAAGGTCTTCAATTGCGACTTTCCAGACCACGATAAACGAAGTGGCAAAAATGGTTGGAGCAATGATTTAAACTTTGATTTTGGCCTTTTTGAACCCTTTGCAATTAAATCTATACGCCCGAATCTGTGACTGAAAACATGAATAATTTGACTGGTCTCAGAATACGGTCTTTGATGTATGAGAAAACTGGGTTCATTCTCTATAATATCCTTTCTGGCCATATCATTAGACTCTTGTTTTCTGCTTGACCTTAACTACTGAGGATAAAAAAACTTTTTTCCCGAGTAGTTTTTCGATTTCTTTTCTAGACTCCGTGCCAACTCTTTTTAACGTTTGTCCCTTTTTACCAATAATAATCTTTTTATGGGATTCTTTTTCAAGAAGGATCGAAAGTTCAACCAGCATTAAGTTGGGCTTCTCCTCCAAATGATCTACCTCACAGGTAAAACTATACGGCAACTCCTCTCTTAATGATCTCATGAACTTCTCTCTCACAATTTCAGAAATTCTAAAGACTATGTTTTTATCAGTTAGGATTCCTTCATCAAAATGAGCTTTCTGAATAGGTAAATATTGTTCAATTAAAGCTCTTAAGCGATTGATATTTTTTGCTCGTAAAGCAGAAACTGGGACAATTTCTTTGAACTCAGATTTAATCGAAGATTGAGCCAAAAAATCTAGGATCTGGGTTTTATCCTTATATAAATCAATTTTATTAACTATTAATATTTTATCCAAAGCAAATTCCTCTATCTTTTGTATCAAATCATTATCATCTTTTTTCCAGCGGTTAGCTTCCACAACAATTAAAGCAAGATCGGCCATGGCTAAGGCATTCCTTGTTTCTTTGTTAATCTGCTTTGGATTTAATTTTTTTTGTCTCCCAGAAAGTAAACCAGGGGTGTCAATGAAGATAATCTGAGCATCGGGAAGATGAGCAATTCCTAATATGTTCATTTGTGTCGTTTGGGGTTTGGCTGTGACAATGGAAACTTTCTCACCAACGAGTGCATTAACTAAGGTGGATTTCCCTACGTTTGGTCTTCCTATAACAGCAACATAACCACTGTGAAAATTGTCTCTAACCATTCTTCATCAGCTTAAGAGCCTTGGAAGCTGCCTTTTGCTCAGCAAGACGAATGCTGTTCCCAGTGGCTTGGGTGGCAATACCTTCTGATTTGATTAAACATTCAACAAAAAATATTTGCTCATGCTGCTTTCCATCTTTACGAATTAGTGAATAAACTGGCAGTTCTTTATTCATTTCCTGCAATCTCTCTTGCAAGACACTTTTATGATCTTTGTGTTCGGAATCTAGGTTTAAATTCTTGATTCTAGAATTGAAAATCTTCAGAACTACTTTTTTGACTGCCTCATAGTCTCCATCTAAAAATACTGCCCCTATGATTGCTTCAAGAGCATTGGATAAAAGTGATAGGCGCTGACGTCCACCCGATGATATTTCACCCTTTCCCAAAATTAGATGTTGATCAACGTTTAACTCTTTGGCTATGTTTGCTAAAACATCTCCTTTTACCAAGTTGGATCTGGCCCTACTTAAAAAACCCTCCGTTTGACCGGTAAAAGATTGAAAAAGATACTCACTAATCACAAGATCTAAAACAGCGTCTCCAAGAAATTCAAGCCGCTCATTATGCTCACCGGAAAAACTGCGGTGAGTCAGTGCAGTTTTTAAAAGTATTTTATCTCTAAAACTGTACCCAAATTTCTTCTCACACCACAAATCAGTTTTCTGCATGGCGATATTTGTAATACTTGATTAATTCCGTCATTCAATTGTTTGCCAAACTCTATTCCAATTTGGCGTGTTTTCAAAATCCCAGTTAAACCAAATTTTTGTTGCCGTGCCAACCAGGTAAGTATCTGAAACAAATCCAGGACTAGAGTAACGGCTATCTTTGCTATTGTCCCTGTTATCTCCCATTAAGAAATAATGATCACTAGGAACAGTGTATTGCCCTTCCAAGCCCTTCTTTGTAGGGACAAGTAACATCAGATGTTTTTTGCCTGCAAAATCTTCCTCGTAGACATGAGCTCCATATTGGCGTGGATGTTTATATACGGATTGGTATTTATTAGGTATTAACTCTCCATTGATGCTAATTTGCTTGTCTCGATAAATAACTTTATCACCAGGTAATCCGACTAAACGTTTGATGTATTTAATAGACGGGTCAGATGGCAGGTTGAATACAACAACGTCCCCTCTTTCTGGCTTGGAAGTTGAGAGAAATACTTTATTGGTTATCGGCCATCTAAGACCGTATGCGTATTTTTTGACAAGAATAAAGTCTCCCTTGATTAAGGTTGGCATCATTGAACCTGACGGAATACGAAATGGTTCAAAAACAAATGCCCTTAAAATAAAAACAATGAGCAACAGTGGGAACAATCCTCGGGAAAATTCAACCACATTTGAATCTTTCTCTAGAAAAAAATGCCCAACAAGCCAAATAGCTCCGAAAACCATGGTAATTAGAAATACAATTGCTTGAAAATCAAAAATCATAAAGCACATTATAAAGTCATTGATCGTAAAAAAATGACTCAATTATGAATTAATGGTGATTATTTTTTTTGAAGTGAAGAGCCTTTTTTCATCATGATGAGGAAAGCTTCCTGTGGAATTTCTACAGATCCAAATTGTTTCATTCTTTTCTTACCTGCTTTTTGTTTTTCTAACAATTTCTTTTTTCGAGTGACATCACCGCCATAACACTTTGCGGTTACATTTTTTCTCATGGCTCTAACATTACCTCTGGCAATTATTTTTGAACCTATCACAGCTTGCAGGGCAACTTCAAACATCTGTCTAGGAATCAATTGAGTTAATTTTTCAATAATTTTACGACCCTGATGATAAGCCATATCTTTATGAAAAATAACTGAGAAAGCATCGATTTTTTCTCTATTCACTAAAATATCCAATCGCACTAATCTGCTTTCTTGAAATCCTAAAAAACTGTAATCAAAGGATGCATAGCCTTTGGATACAGACTTCAACTGATCAAAGAAATCTAGAACAATTTCAGCTAAGGGAAGTTCATAATCTAATACCACTTGTCGACCCAAATATTGAAGCCGTTTCTGCACCCCTCTTCTTCTTTCACACAACTGTATAACATTACCTACAAAATCGGGAGGCACTAATATACTAGCTTCAATAATTGGTTCACGGATTTCTTTTATATGATTCATTTCAGGAAGAGAATTAGGATTGTCTATTTTGATTACAGCACCATTAGTTTTTAAAATTTCGTAAATGACTGTTGGGGATGTTGTTACCAATTCAAGATTATATTCCCGCTCTAACCTTTCCTGAACAATGTCCATATGCAGCATCCCTAAAAAACCACATCGAAAACCAATCCCTAAAGCAGTCGAGGATTCGGGTTCAAAAAATAATGATGCATCGTTTAATTTAAGCTTATCAAGGGCTTCTCTAAAGACTTCCAGATCTTCGGAAACAGAAGGATATAGACCTGCAAAGACCTTTGGTTGGATAGTTTTAAAACCAGGTAAAGCTGATCGGCTTGGATTGGTTTTATTAGTAATGGTATCTCCTACTGGTGCTCCAAAAATATCTTTAATTCCAGCAATTAAAAATCCAACTTCGCCAGCAGAAAGGCACTCCCTGTTCTCTATCTTGGGAGTAAATACTCCTATTGAGTTAACTGTGTATTCGTAACCGGTCGACATGACGGTAATTTTCTCTCCTTTCCTTATAACCCCATTCTTTATTCTCAGTAATGAAATAACACCAACATATTGATCAAACCATGAATCAATAATCAAAGCTTGCAGCCTGTCTTCTAGAATTCCTTCGGGGGATGGTATTGAGGAGACAATTTGATCCATCAATTCTTCCATACCCTCCCCTGTTTTAGCGCTTATTAATGAAACATTTGTTATATCAATGCCAATAATTTCTTGAATATCCTTAATGGCTTTATCCGGATCAGCAGCTGGCAGATCAATTTTATTGATCACAGGTAAAATTTCTAACCCTTGTTCAATTGCGGTATAACTGTTGGCAACACTTTGAGCCTCAACACCCTGAGACGCATCTACGACCAAAAGTGCCCCTTCACAAGCAGCCAGAGATCGTGAAACTTCATAAGAAAAATCAACATGGCCAGGGGTATCAATCAGGTTAAAGATATATTGATCTTGATCCTTGGGCATGTATTTTAGGGAAGCACTCTGTGCTTTAATGGTTATTCCTCTTTCTTTCTCCAAATCCATCGTATCCAATACCTGATCACTCATTTCTCGCTCATTCAACCCACCACATAATTGGATTAAGCGATCTGCCAGAGTTGACTTCCCATGGTCTATATGGGCAATAATTGAAAAATTTCGTATATTTTTCATTTAAGTTGGTAACCATCGTTGCTGCCTAAGATTTCAGAAATGATTCGTCGAATTCCTGGATCTTGGATTCTTTTTGGATCTGCAAAAAATTCAATCAAAGCAGGGTCTTGAAATTCCAGCAAATGCAGAAATGCTTCTTTATCCTCTGTATTGGCTATTGTATATTTCTGATTAAAGTAATTGAGGAGAAGAAAATCTAACTCCTTTAGGCCTCTTCTACATCTCCATCTAATTTTAGATAATTCGATGGAGCCGTTGTTGGTCACAACTCTCTCGTTGCTATCATCTTTTTTATTTCAGCAATAGCTTGACCGGGATTAAGTCCTTTAGGACATGCCAAAGTGCAGTTCATAATTGTATGACAGCGATATAATTTTGATGAGTCATTAAGTAACTGCAATCGTTCGTCCTTGGCTTCGTCTCTACTGTCTTGCAACCATCTGTATGATGCTAATAATGCGGCAGGACCTAAATATTTGTCACTGTTCCACCAATAACTCGGGCAACTAGTTGAACAACACGCACAAAGGATGCAGGCAGAAGGTTTATCTATCTTCTCTTGTTCCTCTTTGGTCTGATATTGTTCCTTACCTTCAGAAGGAGCTGTGTTTGTTTTCAGCCACGGTTCCACTGAAGCATATTGGTCATAAAAAACCGACAAATCAGTGATTAAGTCTTTTATGACATTCATGTGTGGCAGGGGATAGATTCTGATATCACCTTTTATTTCCTTAATTGATTGCGTACAAGCCAGAGTATTTACTCCATTTACATTGTGTGAACAAGAACCACAAATGCCTTCTCTGCAAGATCGTCGGAATGATAAAGATGAGTCAATCTCTGTCTTGATCTTAATTAATGCATCTAAAACCATAGGCCCACAAGAGTCTAGATCAACCTCAAAAGTATCTAGCCTTGGATTTTGATCTTTTTCTGGATCATAACGATAAATAACAAAGTTTCGAGAATTATTCACCTGTGAGTTTAGTAAAAATGTTCTACCTTTCTTCACTCTTGAATTTTTCGGTAATCTAAAGTCGGCCATTGCTACTTTTCCTTTAATAAACCCTTGCTTTTAAAGGTATGGACTCAATTTCATCTGTTTTAGTATCAAGTTTTACCGGATGATAATCAATTCTTGTTACTCCATCATTACTGAGCCATCCAAGACTATGCTTGAGCCAATTCTCATCATCACGCACGGGATAATCATCGCGGGCATGTGCTCCCCTGCTCTCCTTTCGATGTAATGCACATTGCATGGTAATCATCGCTTGTCCTAGAAGATTTTCAAGTTCGAGAGTTTCAATTAAATCAGTATTCCAGATCAGTCCTTTATCTGAAACTGAAACCTTAGCAAAAGAACTTAAACAATCAGATAACAAATCAGCTCCTTCTTTTAATATCTCTTCAGTTCTAAATACGGAAGCATGTTTTTGCATTATTTGTTGCATTTGATTCCTGATTTCAGCTGTAGAAAGATCGCCATTTGAAAACCGTGTTTTATCAAATTTGTCTATTGTTTTATCCACAATTGTTTGAGGTATATCATTGAGTGTTGAACCAGGAGTGAGAGTCTTTGCACATTGTTGGGCTGCCTCTCGACCGAAAACCACCAAGTCAAGTAAGGAATTAGACCCCAATCTGTTAGCCCCATGCACGGAAACTGATGCACCTTCGCCCAACGCCATCAATCCTGGAACAATCTCTTCTTCACCATCTTGATTCAGAGTAATCACCTCTGTTTTGATGTTGGTAGGAATACCTCCCATGTTGTAATGAACAGTAGGAATGATGGGTATCGGTTCCTTGGTTACATCAACATCGACAAAAATTTTTGCCGTTTCAGCAATTCCGGGTAGTCGTTCCTCAATGACTTGAGGATCCAGATGCTGGAGATTAAGATTCATTCTGTCCTTATTCTCTCCGACGCCTCTTCCTTCAAGAATTTCCATGGTAATCGAGCGGCTAACCACATCCCTAGAGGCTAGATCCTTTGCACTAGGAGCATATCTTTCCATAAATCGTTCGTTCTCAGAATTTGTTAAATAACCACCTTCACCTCTAACACCTTCGGTAATTAAACAGCCAACACCATAAAGACCCGTGGGATGAAATTGGACAAACTCCATATCTTGAAGAGGTAATCCTGCCCTGAGTGCCATGCCTGAACCATCTCCGGTGCAGATATGGGCTGCTGTACAAGAAAAGTAAGCCCTACCATGACCTCCTGTGGCTAATATGACTTTCTGCGCCCTAAAAAGATGAAGTTTTCCGGTTGCCATTTCAAGTGCGAGAACACCTTTACAAGTCCCTTCATCCATCAATAATTCTAGAGCAAAGAACTCAATAAAGAATTCTGCCTTATTTTTTATGGATTGTTGATATAGCGTGTGCAACATGGCATGACCGGTTCTGTCTGCAGCAGCACAGGTTCTTTGTGCTATACCTTCACCAAAATGAGTTGTCATTCCACCGAAAGCTCGTTGATAAATTTTTCCATCAGTGGTTCTAGAGAAAGGAATACCGTATCTCTCAAGTTCAAGTACTGCAGAAGATGCTTGTTTACACATATAGGCAATGGCATCTTGATCTCCTAACCAATCAGATCCTTTGACGGTATCGTACATGTGCCATCGCCAATCGTCTTCCCCCATGTTCCCAAGCGCGGCACTAATACCACCCTGAGCTGCAACCGTATGGCTTCTTGTGGGAAAAACTTTAGTAACACAAGCAGTGGATAGACCTGCTTCTACCAGACCCAATGTTGCTCTCAAGCCAGCCCCTCCTGCACCGACAACCACGACATCATAACGATGCTCCACTAATTCGTACTTGTCACTCATGATGATCCACCACCAATTAATATTGATGAAATAGATACGATAGACACTATCACCACCGAGATTCTCAGTAATCGTAATAAAAGTAGAACGTATTTCCTGACATTTTCAGTTGAAATATAATCTTCAATCACAACCTGGACACCTAGTTCAGCATGATAAATGAGGAATAATGACAATAACAACAGGATGAGCGCGTTGAGAGGTTCTGCAGCCCAAAATAAAACCTCGTTATATTCAAAACTAGGTAATACAAAAAGTAGTTGATAAATCAACCAAAAACCCAACACCATTACTATAACAGCAGTTTCACGTTGACTTCTCCAATGCTCTTTTGCCTCCTCAAATGATGCCAAACACAATAGTTTTAAAATCCCCTTTATGATTTTCATGTCTTACCCAAACTTTCCCAGCAGCAGATACCAAAATAACCCCGTAATCATAATAGAAAACAGGATAACCAAGGTTCCTGTCCATTTGACTTGGGATTCCTCAAACCCTTTACCAAGATCCCAAAATAAATGACGCATGCCATTAAACAAATGATAAAAAAATGACAGGCTAACAAGTAACCATATCAGCAACAAGAAATTGCTTGAATAAATTCCTTTAACATAGCTATAGGCACCGGACCCTAGTGCTATCGATCCCAGCCAGACTGCAAAATCGAGTGCTGCTAAAAATAACAATAAGCCAGAGAGCCTATGAAATATGGACAATGTATTAGTTACTTGCCATCGGTAAATACTCAAATGGGGGGATAAAGGTTGTTTATTCTTGTTCATATTTTGGTATGTTTTTATCGCATCAATTATACTTAAATTAATTTCTTCAAACATTTATTTTTGCCCTATGAATTCATTTATCTGGATCCAAACAAGTCAATGAAACATCTCGATCATTTTTCAATTATTTCAATCTCTGGAGCTGATTCAACAGAGTTCATCCAAGGACAAATGACTCAAGACATTAGTGCAATAGGCGATGACGAAGCGAGAATGACCGCCATATTGAACCCACAAGGAAGAGTGATGTCTACAGCATTAATAATGCATTGGGATGATTCCATCATACTAGTTCTAAACAAGGACACGGTCGATGATCTCATTGTTTGGTTGAGTCGGTTTATCCTGAGGTCTAAAGTAACTGTCTCAAGATTGGAAGCTCATATTTACGGGCTTAATCAAAATCTAGCAAACATAGAATCCGATAGCCTTGACCTTGAAAAAGAAATTTTCTGCCTGAGAAGTATTGAGACAGATGCAGAGAGGACCCTATTAATAACTAAATCCCTTCATGATTTTAGTAAGAGTTCCATTACAACAATGTCTAGTAGGAATTGGCAGCTCGCTGATATACAAGCTGGGATCCCAATCATTTATAAAGAAAACATTGCAAAATTTATTCCACAAATGGTTAATCTGGACCTCATCAATGGAATTAGCTTCAATAAAGGCTGTTACACCGGACAAGAAATAGTCGCTAGAGTTCAACATAGGGGGAAGATAAAAAGAAGAATGTTTCACATTTCTACTCAACAGAGTAATACTGAAATCAGACCTGGCACTCCAGTTCTTCTTGGAGACTCAGAAGTTGGGACTATTATCCAGTCGGTACAATACAAGAATCAAATTCATTCATTAGCTGTAATCAAGAATGATGCATCAAAAAAGAAATTGCTCGTGAATGGATCGGCAATAAAGATACAAAGTTAGAGAGTGTATTAAATAGAGCTCTTTTTATCTGGTTATTATATCTTTTCTCTCATATGTGGAAAAAATAAAACATCTCTTATTGAAGGACTATCTGTAAAAAACATTATCAACCGATCAACCCCAACGCCCAATCCTGCTGTTGGCGGTAGTCCATATTCTAGTGCTTGAATATAATCTTCATCATAGACCATTGCTTCATCATCACCACTATCTCTCTCTTGAACTTGTAATTTAAAGCGTTCTGACTGATCGTCCGGATCATTTATTTCCTGAAAACCATTGGCTAGTTCGCGACCGGCGAGAAAGAATTCGAAACGATCCACAAGCCATGGATCCTCATCATTTGCTCTTGATAGGGGAGAAACATCTCTTGGATAACCAGTGATAAATATTGGTTCTATTAAGTTTTCCTCGACGGTCTTCTCAAAAATTTCAAGCAATATTTTCCCAGCTAGAGCATCGTCACTGATTTTAATTCCTAATTCATTTGCAGTGTTCAATAAATAGTCCCGATCCCTTATTTTTGTAGCATCAAAATTAGGATTAAAGTGTATAACTGACTCTTCCAGTGTCATTCTTTTGTAAGATCCGGATAAATCATATACTCGCTCTTGGTATTGGATCATCTTTGAGCCATTAATTTCCATACAAATCTCAGCTATCATCTCCTCGATTAGGGTCATAAGATACTCTGGTGATTCATGAGCTATGTAGAGTTCTAGCATGGTAAATTCTGGATTATGTTGTGTAGAGACTCCCTCATTCCTGAAAGAACGATTAATTTCATAGACTCTGTCCAGACCACCAACAACCAATCTTTTCAAATACAGCTCGGGCGCAATCCTGAGATAAAAATCTTTACCCAAAGTATTATGATGGGTCACAAAAGGTTTTGCTATTGCCCCCCCTGGAATGGGCTGCATCATTGGAGTCTCAACTTCCATAATATTTCTATTATCTAAAAAACCTCTAATAATGGAGACAATCTGGGATCTTGTCTTAAAAACATCTCTAGTTTGATCTGACATAATCAAATCAAGATATCTGCGACGATATCTGGTTTCCGTATCCGTTAACCCGTGATACTTTTCAGGCAAAGGTCTCAGAGACTTAGTTAACAGTTCCAATTCTAGTACTTTAATGGTCAATTCGTCGGTCTTTGTTTTAAACAAGAGTCCTTTGACCCAGATAATATCCCCAACATCTAGTGTTTTAAATTCATCGTAGGTTTCTTTTGAGAGATCAGAGGAACTGAGGAAGATCTGAATATCACCGGAGATATCTTTGAGCTTAGAAAAGCTGGATTTGCCCATGACTCTTTTGGCCATCATCCGACCCGCAATCCTAACTTCTTTCTTGCTTTGACCCAATTCATCGTTTGATAAATCTCCAAAAGCTTCAGTCAGTTCATGAGCATAGGCATCTATTTCTATAGATTTTGGAAAATTGAATCCCTGATCTCTAAGTAAAGTCAGTTTCTTTCTTCTCTCTAGAATTAATTTATTTTGATCCTGATTTTTTTCAGACATTATTATCTCAACTTTTTTTTACAAATTTTGTTTAAGACTGGCTTCTAAAAATTTATTGATATCTCCATCCAGTATAGCTTCTGGATTACTGGATTCAATTTGGGTTCTTAAATCTTTAACTCTAGACTGATCAAGAACATAAGATCTGATTTGGCTACCCCAACCAATATCTGCTTTGGTCTCCTCCACTGCTCGTGCTTGGTCAAGTCTTTCTTGTTGTTCCATTTCAAATAGACGGGCTCTCATTTGTTTCATCGCTGTGGCCTTGTTTTTATGTTGAGATCTGTCATTTTGACATTGTACAACTGCCCCGGATGGCAAATGTGTAATCCTTACAGCAGATTCAGTTGTGTTAACATGCTGACCTCCTGCTCCGCTCGCTCGATAAACATCGATCCTCAAATCCGATGGATCAATATCAATTTGAAAGTCATCTTTAATCTCAGGCGATACAAAAACTGCTGCAAAAGATGTGTGTCTTCTATTGCCCGAATCGAATGGTGATTTTCTTACCAATCGATGGACCCCGGTTTCAGTTCTAAGCCAACCAAAAGCAAATTCCCCTGACACATGGATGGTAGCACTTTTGATTCCTGCGACTTCTCCTGGGGATGTTTCAATTAACTCGACCTTGAAATGATTGGACTCACACCATTTCAAATACATTCTTAACAGCATATTAGCCCAGTCTTGGGCTTCCGTCCCGCCAGAGCCAGCCTGGATGTCCAAAAATGTATTTGAAGTATCCATTTCCCCACTGAACATTCTTTGTATTTCCAATTGGCTGATTTCACCATCCAATGTTTTTAAATCATTAGTTAAATCATTAAATGTCTGGAGATCATCTTCACTGGTTGCAAGTTCTAGTAACACAGATGAATCTTCTAATTGACTCTCTAATTGATCTATTACAGAAAGGGTTTTTTCTAGTCTTGATCGCTCTTTATTAAGTTCTTGAGTTTTTTCTAGGTCTTCCCAAATTTCTGGGTTATTCAGTGTTTCTAAGATTTCAGAGAGACGCTTGGATTTCTCATCGAAGTCAAAGGTACCCCCTCAGAGCATAAAAACGCTCTTTCAGTTCATTAATGGTCAATTTGATCTGAGATTCATCCATCAAACAATCCTCTTTGCATGTGAGTTATATCTTTTTCGTTAATTATCTCATAGTCAAATGTTTTTCTTAGCTTTTCAAACTGTTCTATAAAATCATCTCTCTGCCCAATAAACACCTGAGGGTGGTTATGCTCTACTGCAATTGCTATCACGATTTGGGATATAGGTATCTGGGTTCTTTCTTCAAACATAACTGCGTATGCAGCTGACTGCATAAAATAACCATCTATCCATTGTTCTTTTTTGAGCTTGGCGCTAGTTTTAAAATCAATGACTGATAAAGTACCATCCCACTCTGCCACCAAATCCACCCTTCCTCCAACTTTTAAAGAATTACTGTAAAGAGGGGCTTCAATAGCTTTGATAGTACCAACATTGGCATCTAAAACCTTTTTTAATTGTTCAAACATATGCTCAATGAGCGGTGTTCTTTCTTCTTCTGTGGTTGGCTTATTACTGAGATATATCTCTGCCAACTTGTGAACCTTATTTCCCCTGTTGGTTGCAGCTTTGGTAATTTTATTTGCTGCAGCTTCACCCACCCTCTTTCGCCATGCTTGAATCGCTGCTTTGGATAGTAGACCTGTAATTGTTGTAACAGAAGGATAACGATTGCCATCGGGCGTCACATAAAACCGTTTTCCATTAGCGGTAACTGTTTTAAGATCAAAGAGTTCAACTAAATCGTGTTTAAATTTCATAATTATAAAACAAAACTACTGACCTCCTGGCCAACGAGAAATAATAAAATAAATGAGCAGTATGAAAGCAAAGAGCAACAATATTTTTATCAATCCTGTAGCCATCTTCAAATAGTTTTCCATAAAACATAGACAACAAA
>CAXGBD010000029.1:0-14414 GCA_964008355.1 uncultured Gammaproteobacteria bacterium
GTAACAAGAAGAACTTTATTTGAGTTAAAAAAATCAATTAATAGAGCCCACATCCTAGAAGGACAAACTATCGCATTAACAAATATCGATGACATGATTGCTTTAATTAAGTCTTCCAAAACACCAGCAGAAGCTCAAAAAACAATTACTTCAAAATTATGGAAACCAGGTAAAGTTCAGATCATGCTAAAAAAAGCAGGCAATATCTCAACCAGACCAGAAAATATTGATCACAGTATTAAGTTTGGTATAGAAAAGAAGGGCTACCGTCTATCAAACGAACAAGCAAAGGCAATTTTAGAATTAAAATTAAATCGCTTAACAGGTTTAGAGCAGGAAAATATTTTTAATGAATATTCTGCTTTACTAGATGATATAAGAGGTTTTACAAAAATTCTGAAAGATCCAAATACTTTAAAAAAAGTCATCATTGATGAATTAATTGAAGTAAAAGAAAAATATGGCGATGAACGAAAGACAGAAATTATCGAATTCTACTCTGATTTAACTGATGAAGATTTAATCCCTGAGGAAGATTTAATTGTCACGCTATCCCGTGAAGGTTACGCAAAAATCCAGCCACTAGGTGATTATCGATCACAACGTAGAGGTGGGACGGGTAAAAGAGCAACATTATTTAAAGAAGAAGACTTCATATCAAAATTATTTATTGCAAATACTCACGATACATTATTGTGTTTTTCAAGTTATGGAAAAGTTTATTGGATTAAAGTTTATCGTTTACCAAGAGCAAGTAGAAACGCAAAAGGAAGACCAATAGTTAATTTATTACCATTAGAAAATGACGAAAGGATACAAGCCGTTCTACCAATAAAAGATTTCCAACAAAACAAGTTTGTTTTTATGGCAACTCAACAAGGAACAATTAAAAAAACTCCTCTCTCAGCCTACTCAAGACCAATGAAAACAGGCATTAAAGCGATTAAGTTAAAAGAAGGTGACACGGTAGTAAATGTTGAAATCACTGAGGGTGATCAGGAAATTATGCTCTTCTCAGATGCCGGTAAAGCAATAAGATTTTCCGAGAAAGATGCTCGACCAATGGGTCGGGTCTCACAGGGTGTTCGAGGCATGCGAATAGAAAAAAAACAAAATGTAATCTCTTTGATTGTTGCTAATGAAGGCAATATATTGACAGCAACTGAAAATGGGTTTGGAAAACAAACGCCCATAAAAGATTTTACTCTTCAAAAAAGAGGAGGAAAGGGCGTTATCGCTATCCAAACCTCAAAAAGAAATGGAAAATTAATAGCTGCTAATCAAGTTCAACAAGATGATGAAGTTATGTTTATAAGTTCTATTGGAAATTTAATTCGAACGGCAATTGATAACATCTCAGTCATTGGAAGAAATACTCAGGGTGTTAAATTAATAAGCCTATCGAATGATGATAAACTCCTTGGCATGGAACGAATAATTAATGACAACAATGATGATGAATAAAAGATTATGTCAGATACCGTATATAATTTTGGTGCTGGACCGGCAACCCTACCTTCATCTGTAATTGATCAAGTAAAATCTAATCTTTACGACTTCTGTAATGGTATGTCGATTATGGAGGTCAGTCATAGGAGCGCTGCCTTTAAAGATTATGCTGATCAATCTGAAGTTAGTATCAGAAAACTATTAAATATTAGTGATGACTATGTAGTTCTTTTTCTTCAAGGAGGTGCTACGTTTCAATTTACAATGGTTCCTCAAAACTTATCTGAAAGAGGGTCAAACAAGAACTATCAAACAAAAGGGTCTACTAACTATCTGATTACAGGAGGATGGTCCAAAAAAGCGGCTGACTATGCAAAATTTCATACATCTGTAAATACAGTCTTTGACTCTTCAGAAAATTCTTATACAAACATAATAGATATAAAAGATTGGAACGTTAACCCTGACGTTGATTATTTTTATTACTGTGCCAATGAAACGGTACATGGATTAGAAATACATGAAACACCGGAGGTAAATAGCCCAATAATATGTGATATGTCATCAACTTTGTGCACCAGACCAATCAATATTAATGACTTTGACCTTATTTTTGCAGGAGCTCAGAAAAATCTAGGAATCGCTGGACTTACAATAGTAATTGTAAAAAAAGAACTCATTAATGGTAAAGCAAAACACCTTCCTCCCTTATTAAGATATGAAGCTCACAGTCTTGACAATTCAATGCTCAATACTTCTCCTGTATTTGCATGGTATGTGGCTGGACTTGTTTTTGAATGGATCATTGCACAGGGCGGACTTGAATTAATGTCAGAATTGAATCAAGAAAAATCATCTTTGCTATATGACTTTATTGACAGTTCACAGTTATATAAAAATGCTGTTGACACTAAATATAGATCATGGGTGAATATTCCTTTTACGATAACAAGTAATAACTTGGATGAGAGATTTTTGAATGAAGCTCAATGTGAAGGATTGATGAATCTAAAAGGTCATAGAACAGTTGGAGGTATGAGGGCAAGTGTCTACAATGCCATGCCGATTGAGGGTGTGCAGAAACTAATTACCTTTATGAAGGACTTTGAAACCACTAATTTTAAAAATGTATAAGATACTCAAACTTAATAATATCGCTAAGGAAGGCATAGAATCTTTTCCTGAAGATACATATATTGTAGAAAATGATATAACAGACCCGGATGCAATAATTCTGAGATCTTTTGACATGCGTTCAATGGATATTCCTTCTACGCTCAAAGCGGTTGGTAGAGCAGGCACTGGTGTCAATAATATACCTCTTGAGACATTATCAGATTTGGCAGTTCCTGTATTCAATGCCCCTGGAGCTAATGCAAATGCGGTAAAAGAATTAGTCATTGCAGCAATTTTAATTTGTGCAAGAAATATTATACAAGCAAGAACCTATATCGAAATGATTGATGAATCAAAAGATTTTGAAAAAGAAATTGAGTTTGGTAAAAAACAATATGTTGGATATGAGCTTCCCGGAAGAACAATCGGGGTAATAGGATTGGGATCGATCGGTGTTAGAGTTGCCAACACCTGTCTGAATTTAGGAATGAATGTAGTAGGGTTTGACCCATTAATGACTGTGCAAAGTGCATGGAATTTACAACCCGGAATTGAAAAATCAGACAACTTAGAAAAGTTACTAAAACAAGCAGATATTATATCCATTCATATTCCACTGACTGACAATACAAAAGATTTTATTAATACAGAAGAATTATCGGCAATGAAAAACGATTCTATACTGATTAATTTATCTAGAGCTGAAATAGTCAACAACAACGCCATTCAAACTGCTTTAAACAAGAAAAGTATTAAAACTTACGTAACTGATTTCCCTGACAAAACCTTACTAAAAAATGATAATGTCTTTCTACTGCCTCATCTTGGTGCTTCGACAAAAGAAGCCGAAATCAAATGTGCAAAAATGGTAGCAATGAGTCTTAAATCATTTCTAGAAGATGGAAATATTAATCATTCCGTTAATTTCCCAGACGTACAGCTTGCAAGAACAACAGGCTATCGATTAACCATCACGAATCAAAATAGGCCAAATATTGTAGGTCAATTTACCACCTGTCTAGGTGAGGAAAATATTAATATAAATGACCTGTCACACAAGAATTACAATAACATTGGTTACACCGTTCTCGATGTTGATAAACCCTTAACTGATGACATACTGCAGAGCATATCCCAAATTGAAGGAGTGATAACTGCTAAAAATTTAAATTAAAGCACACAATGAATGTATCTTATTTAGGTCCAAAAGGAACATTTTCTGAAATTGCAATTTCTACATACTTTAGTGGTGACATTAATCAAATCCCAAAATCATCCATCGAAGATGTATTTAAATCAGTCGAAGAATTAGAAGTAGATTATGGAGTTGTGCCTGTGGAAAATTCAATTGAGGGATCTGTAAATAACACCCTTGACCTTTTTTCTAATTCAAATGTTTTTATCACCGGTGAAACACAACTGGTTATCAATCAATGTTTGCTATCAAAAGAAACAAATATTGAATCGATTAATCGGGTTTTTGGCCATACTCAATCCTTAGCACAATGTAGACAATGGATTATAAAGAATTTGCCGAATGTTGAATTGGTTACTGTTATCAGCAATTCTGAAGGAGCTCTGGGTATAGAGCAACCCGGTGATGCATGTGTAGCCAGTGAAATAGTTGCCGAGTACTATAATCTAAATATCTTGAAAAAAAATATTCAAGATTATGTAAACAATACCACTCGTTTTTTGATTATCGGTAATTCTATTTCAAGTCAATCAGGAAATGATAAAACATCCCTCCTTATAAAACCCCCGAATACTGACGACTCAGGCTCTCTTTATAAATTACTTGAGCATTTCGTAAAAAACGATATCAATCTAAATCGAATCGAATCAAGACCTTCAAAAACTAAAAATTGGAATTATGTTTTTTTTATTGATATTGATGGACATTTAACCGATACGAATATCAATAAAACCCTTGAGAATTTAAAAGATAATAATATTGAAGTAAAATTCTTAGGTTCGTACCCAAAATTAAAATAGCTATTTAGATTAATCAAATGAAAGGGTTAGAATCAGAACGTAATTTGTTAGCTAAAAAATCAAATAATTTAAATGGCACTATTGCTATTCCAGGCGATAAATCAATTTCTCACAGAGCCATTATGATTTCGATACTTGCAGAAGGGAAATCAAAGATATACAACTTTCTTGAAGCTGAAGACACTCTGATAACAATTAATGTTGCTCGACAACTTGGGATTGAGATCAATCAATCTGCCAATTTCATCGAAGTAAAAGGCAATGGCTTGGCTGGAATACAACAACCCCTTAAGGACTTATATTTTGGCAACTCAGGGACTTCAATGAGATTATTTATGGGTATCCTATCTGCACAGGATTTTCCAAGCATCTTAACGGGTGATGATTCATTGTCTCAAAGACCCATGGAAAGAGTTGCAATGCCTCTTAGAAAAATGGGAGCAATCATTAACATGGAGAATAATCAAGCCCCCATATTCATCCAACCTGCAAAAGAAATCTTGGGCATCGAACATGCGTTGGACATAGCAAGTGCTCAGGTTAAATCAGCAATCCTCTTAGCTGCCCTCCATGCAAATTCTAAAAACGTCATAGTATCAGAATCAGTCACACGGAATCATACTGAACTAATGCTCCAATACTTTGGATACCCAATACAATTTAATGATCAAAAAATAGTATTAAATACTGGGAAACTAAGAAGTATCGAAAAACTTGAAATACCATGTGATTTCTCATCTGCAGCTTTTTTAATCTTAGCAACGATCCTTGCAAAAAATAGCCACATAGTTTTAAAAAATATTGGTTTAAACCCAACACGAACTGGTTTTTTGAAAATTCTAGAAATGATGGGTGCAGATATAAAAATAACGATTGACCAGAATCAGTTTGAACCTTATGGAACAATTGAGATTAAATCATCTCAACTACATGGAATTAACGTTCCAAAATATTTGATTCCTTTATCTATCGATGAATTACCACTTGTGTTTCTAGCTGCAGCCTGCGCTAAAGGTAAAACAACTGTTAGAAATGCTGACGAGCTTCGACTAAAAGAATCAGACAGAATTAAATCCATGAAAATTACTTTAACTGAATTTTCCATCAATGTAGTTGAACACAACGATGGATTAACAATTGAGGGTGGTACAATTACTGGAGGAGAAATTGACTCCTTTGGAGATCATAGAATCGCCATGACAGCCTTAATTGCTTCTGTTTGTTCAGCAGATGAAATTGTGGTCAAAAATACTAAAAACATCGATACGTCTTTTCCCAACTTTGTGGAAATAATGAATAGTGCAGGATTAAACATACAGTCATTGGATAACTAATTTGAAGAACCTAATAACAATTGATGGCCCCAGTGGTGTCGGAAAAGGAACATTAGCGATAGCTCTAGCAGAAAAATTACAATGGCATTATTTAAATAGTGGATCTCTATATAGGATTCTAGCTTATCTCTCAGAGAAAAATAATATTGACATATCAGATGCAACAGCCTTAGTTAATCTTGTCAATAATCTTGAAATCAGTTTTGAAATTGATAATGGATGCTTAAAAATCATTCTCAATAACACCGATATTCATGAGCTGATACAGAATGAGGAGTGTGCAAAAAAAGCATCAAAAATCGCTCTGATTCAGGAACTAAGAATGGCATTGATTAAGACACAGAGAAGTTTTTACAAGAATCCAGGACTGATAGCAGAAGGACGTGATATGGGAAGTGTAATTTTCACAGAAGCAGAATTGAAGTTTTTTTTAAAAGCAAGTACTTATATACGAGCTGAAAGAAGACATAAGCAGTTGAAACAAAAAGGAATTAATGTTAGCCTCACGCAACTTATCCATAAGTTAGATCAAAGGGACGAAAGGGATTCAAATAGAAGTGTTTCACCATTGGTCGTACCTGAAGGAGCAGTAATAATTAATACCGATGGATTAGATATCAATGAAGTCATTAATACAGCATCTAAAAGTATAGAAAAGATTTTAAAAATAAAAATATAATATTGTTATGAATGAAAATTTTGAGTCGCTTTTTGAGAATAGTCAATACAGCGAAAAAATAAAAAAAGGTCAAATAATTCAAGCTAATGTAATTCAAATTACATCTGATCATGCGGTCTTAAATGCTGGACTAAAGTCTGAAGCTCTTGTCAATCTAGATCAATTTAAAAATATTGAAGGGGTCATTGAAATTGAGATTGGCGATACAGTTGAAGTAGCTATTGAAGAGATAGAGGATGGTGATGGTCATACGAAACTTTCAAGACAAAAAGCAAAAAATGAAATCACCTGGAATAATATAACCCAAGCACTCAATGACAACTCAATCATTTCAGGGATGATTAAAACAAAAGTAAAAGGTGGATTTACTGTCTCAATTGATCAAATCAATGCGTTTCTTCCAGGCTCTTTGGTTGATATTAGACCAATACGTGATACCGGATATCTAGAAGGAACATTGTCAGAGTTTAAAATCATTAAAGCAGATCGAAAAATAAACAATGTTGTTGTCTCTAGAAAAGCGGCAATTCAGGGAGATAACATTCAAAGCAAAACAGAACTTCTAGAAAAAATAAAAGAAGGTGAGACTGTAGAAGGCATAGTAAAAAATTTAACGGACTATGGAGCCTTCATAGATCTGGGTGGAATCGATGGTTTACTACATATAACCGATATTTCTTGGAAAAAAGTAAAACATCCCTCTCAATATTTAACGATTGCAGATAATGTCAAAGTAAAAATACTCGGGATTGATAAGGAAAACCTAAAAATATCGCTAGGCTTAAAACAATTAGATCAGGATCCATGGGAAAAAATTATTGAAAAATACACTTCAGGTATGAGAATTAATTGTGAAGTTACAAACATAAAAGACTATGGATTATTTGTAGAAATTGAAGAAGGAATGGAAGGATTGGTTCATGTATCTGAAATCGATTGGACTAACAACAATCCAAATCCTCAAAAGGTTACAAACATAGGTGATGAAATTGAGGTCATGATTTTAGAAATAGATAACGTAAAAAGAAGGGTTTCACTGGGAATAAAACAATGCCAAACAAACCCATGGACAGAATTTTCAGAAAATCATTCAAAAAACGAAAAAATTACGGGAACCATTAAATCCATTACTGATTTTGGTATATTCGTAGGATTAGAAGGTGGGATAGATGGACTTATTCATATTTCAGATCTTTCCTGGAAAGATGAAAATGAGATAAAACTTAGTGACTACAAAAAAGGGGATAAAATTGAAACTCAAATATTATCTATTGAGCCAAATAGACAGCGAATATCTTTAGGTCTTAAGCAACTCTTGGAGGATCCTTTTACAAAATTTTGTTCAACCAATCCTAAAGGAACTGTTGTCAAAGGTACAGTAAGTGCAGTTGAAGAAAATCTTGTTTTGATTCTAATTAATGAAGAAATAAACGGATTGTTAAGTATTTCAGAAGTTTCAAGAGATAGAGTTCAAGACATGAGGTCAGTTATAAAACCCAATGAAACTATTGAAGCAATAATAATTGGTTTTAATAAGAACAATAGAACCGTCAAATTATCAATTAAAGCCAAGGAAGAGAGTGAGGAAAAAGAAGCATTAGCATCCTACAAGTCAGAAGAATCTGAATCTATTGCTAAAATAAGTTTAGGGGACTTATTAAAATCAAAAATAATGAAAAAATAAGAACTCTATTATAATATTGATAAAAACGTGTCTACTATTCAAACATGAAAATAAATAAAAAAGATCTAATCCAAAAACTCTCAGACAATCAAGATCAACTACCACTAAGAGACATACAGTTGACCGTTAATACTATCTTACAAACTATGATTAGAACTCTTAGCAATGGAGAAAGAATTGAAATCAGAGGTTTTGGAAGTTTTTCTCTTCGTTATAAAAGACCCAGAATGGGTCGAAATCCAAAGACAGGCGAGATAGTAACTATACATGAACATTATGTGCCTCATTTCAAACCAGGAAAAAATTTAAAAAAACAAGTCAACGAAGGTAAAGAAACATCCATTTAGGCAAATTCTAAATGCCATCAGAAAATACTATATACCTTGCAGCGTTATTATTTATTTCTGCATTATTTGGGTATCTTTATTTAAAATTCTTTGACAAAGATGATTCTCAAGCAAATATCAGTCCTGAATATTTAAAAGGTCTAAAGTTCTTACTCAACGAACAAGCAGACAAAGCAATTAGTCTATTTTCAGAAATTGTTCAATTTGATGATGAAACAATTGAGACACATTTAGCATTGGGAGTCCTTTTCAGAAAACAAGGAAAAATAGATCAGGCTGTAAAATTACACCAAAATATACTTCTCAAAAAAGAACTCCCTGAACAACATTATTATCATGCATTGGAAGAATTAGCTGAAGACTATTATTCAGCTGGCCTTTACGATAAATCAGAAGAGCTTTTTATAAAATTAATCGACATTAAAGGACATCGCATCAATTCATTAAATAAATTAATTCAAATATATGAATTTACTTGTGACTGGCATCAAGCAATATCAAGACTTCATTCACTAAATAAATTAGACCCAAATAATGAATATCAAACCAATGAATCTCATTACTTATGCCAAATTGCTGAAAATTACATTGCAAACAAAGATTTTGATCAAGCTAATCAATATATTGATAAGGCAAAACAAGTTAATTCTAAATCTGTAAGAATACTTTTTTTATCAATCCAGATTGAACTAAATAGAGGAAATTTTTATCAAGCAACTGTGTTGTATAAGAGCTTAGCTCAAAATAGTAATCTAGGACATTTAGTTTTACTGCCTGAATTCTTTTCAATGGCTAACAACAAGGATCAAGTTGAGAAGATAAACAATGTTCTACAGAGAATTTGTTCGGAGAATCATGAAGTAATAAAATATCTTGCTCTCCTAGCTATTACAGATATCAGAATCAATGAGGAAATTATAGTGGCAGCTTTCTATGAATACCTTTCAAATGAACTATACTTTGAAGAGATTCTATTGTTTAACGATACTCAGTCGATTACAAATATTGTTGATGAGAAAACGCTCAATAATATTAGAAATAAATTGAATAAAAAAGTAGCTAATAATTATAAATACAGATGTAATCAGTGTGGGTATCAAACTATCAAATTAACATGGCAATGCCCCACTTGTAGACATTGGGAAACAGCTACCTCAATAGACTTTGTCCATAGTAATGATTGAATCGTAATTGATATATAGCCTGTGGGAAATCTAGCTCTGGCTCCCCGGGCCGGACTCGAACCAGCGACCAATTGATTAACAGTCAATCGCTCTACCAACTGAGCTACCGGGGAGTAGAGTTAGTTCGAAGTCTGCTTTAACTACATCCGATAGTCAAGGAGAAGAAATTACTCAACCACTCGCTTAATTCTATCCATGGCTTCTTCGAGTAATTCCATGCTCGTAGCAAAGGATATCCTAATATGGCCTGGTGCTCCAAAAGCAGAACCTGGTATAACCGCTACCTGTGCTTTCTCAAGAAGGTATTTAGAGAATTCTATATCATCCGATAAATTTAAATGGTTAATGGCACCTGATACTTCAGGAAAAGTATAAAATGCACCAGAGCTTTCTTGTAGTTTAAAACCATTTATTTTTTCAAGAGTGTTGAATAAATAATGGTACCTGTTCTTATATTCTCGAACCATAGATATAACACAGTCAAGTGATCCGTTCAGTGCTGAAACTGAAGCTGCTTGCGATATCGATGATGCATTTGATGTACTTTGACCTTGAATCTTTTTCATAGCTTGGATGATTTCTACAGGGCCTCCACAATAGCCAATTCTCCAGCCAGTCATTGCATAGGCTTTAGAAACACCATTTATAGTGATTGTTCTATGAAACAAATCTGGACAGGCATCAGCAAAACTATAATATTTCTCTCTACCCCAGTAAATATGTTCATATATTTCATCGGATGCAATCCATACGTTTGGGAAATCTTTCAATACTTCTCCGATCTCTTGATATTGGTCTTTTGAGTATGTGAACCCTGTTGGATTGGAAGGTGAATTGAGTATCAGTAGCCTGGTTTGATCATTCAGAAGGGATCTCAGATCAACTGTATTAAGTTTAAAATTGTTCTGTGGAGTTGTTTCTAAAATGACTGGAGTTGCCCCTGTAAGGATGACCATATCTGGATACGAAACCCAATATGGACTGACCACGATCGCCTCTGTACCTTCTTCAAGAACTGATTGAAATAAGTTATAACAAGTCTGTTTAGCACCAGATGAAACGAGGATATTTTCTGGTTGATATATTAAATGATTATCTTTTGAGAATTTATTAATTATCGCTTCTTTAAACTCTGGTGTTCCATCAACTGCTGTGTATTTGGTTGCGCCTCTGTTTATTGCTTGTATCACACCTTTCTTAATATGTTCGGGAGTATCAAAATCAGGCTCTCCTTGACTTAAACTTATAATATCAAGACCTTGTGCTCTAAGCTCCATTGCTTTGGCTGAAATGGTTAGGGTTGCTGATGGCTGAATACGATTGATACGCCTAGTTATGGATGAATTATTCTGTTTTTTTTGTTTTTGGATCATAAAGATTTTTACAACGTTATAATATCAAATTATGTCAGAGGAATACTTCAAATTAGTTGCTAACTATAAACCAAAAGGTGATCAGCCCAATGCCATTGCAGGACTTATTGATGGTCTGAATTCTGGTTTATCGAAACAAACACTTTTGGGTGTAACAGGATCTGGTAAAACATTCACAATTGCAAATTTAATTAATATCCAGCAAAGACCAACTCTGATTCTTGCCCCCAATAAAACTCTTGCAGCACAATTATACGGGGAAATGAGAGAATATTTTCCAGAGAATAAAGTTGAGTATTTTGTTTCTTATTATGATTACTATCAACCTGAAGCATATGTTCCTTCTACTGATATTTATATTGAGAAAGATGCATCCGTTAACGCTCATATAGAACAGATGAGACTATCTGCAACAAAAGCACTGATCGAACGACAAGATACAATTATTGTTGCTACCGTCTCTGCAATTTATGGATTAGGGGATCCAGAACTGTATTTAAGTATGGTTCTGCATTTGTCCATCAAAGATAAAATCGATCAGAGAGCTGTGCTAAGGAGATTAGCAGAGCTTCAATACCAAAGAAATAATATTGATTTCAAACAAGGGACATTTAGAGTTTTGGGTGATGTAATTGATATTTATCCTGCGGATTCTGAAAAATATGCGGTCAGAATTGAGTTATTTGATAATGAAATAGATGGTCTTTCTTACTTTGATCCGTTAACAGGAGAATTAGATAGACGAGTTCGTCAATTAACTGTGTTTCCGAAAACACATTATGTGACTCCAAGAGAAGTCATGCTCAATGCAACAAAGAAGATAAAAAAAGAACTTGTCATCCGTCTCAAAGAACTGAATAAACATAACAAGTTAGTCGAAGCTCAAAGGCTTGAACAAAGAACCATGTACGACATAGAAATGATCAAAGAGTTGGGATTTTGTTCAGGAATAGAAAATTACAGTAGATATCTTTCGGGAAGAAAAGCTGGAGAGCCTCCCCCTTGTTTAATGGATTATCTCCCTAATAATGCTTTAGTGGTAATAGACGAAAGTCATGTAACAATTCCTCAATTGGGTGGAATGTATAAAGGAGATCATTCCAGAAAATGTACACTTGTAGAATATGGATTTAGACTTCCTTCTGCTCTGGATAATCGACCACTAATGTTTGAAGAGTTTGAGTCAGTCACACCACAAATAATCTATGTCTCAGCAACTCCTAGAGAATATGAAATGAAGCAGTCTGATGCCATCATAGAATTAGTGGTACGACCCACAGGTCTTGTAGACCCGGTAGTCGAAATAAGACCAGTCAATAACCAGGTGGATGATCTTCTTTCAGAAATAAGAATAAGAACGAGTAATAAAGAAAGAGTCTTAGTTACAACATTAACTAAGAGAATGTCAGAAGATCTTGCTGATTATTTTAATGATCAGGATGTAAAAGTTCGATACCTACACTCTGATATCGACACAGTGGAGCGTTCTGAGATATTAAGAGATTTAAGATTAGGAGTTTTTGATGTTCTAGTTGGAATCAATCTTCTCAGAGAAGGACTTGATCTCCCTGAAGTTTCATTGGTTGCTATCTTGGATGCTGATAAAGAGGGGTTTTTGAGGTCTGAAGGGTCTTTAATTCAAACTATGGGAAGGGCGGCAAGAAATATCAATGGCAAAGCTATTATGTATGCAGACCGAATAACTGGATCCATGCATCGTGCCATTAAAGAAACCAATAGACGAAGGGAACGACAGATTCAATTCAACAAAGATCATAAAATTACACCAAAAACAATTGTAAAAAATGTTCAAGATGTTATGGATGGAGCACGTTCTAGGACTATAAAAGAACGATTAAAAATACCTAAATCAATTCAAAAAACCTTTGATCCAAAACATCCTGAAAAACTCAGCAAAACAATTGAGAGTTTAGAAATTAAGATGTTTGAAGCTGCAAAAAATCTTGAATTTGAGGAAGCCGCTAAACTCAGAGATGAAATCACGCTCATCAAAGAATTCACCTTTGGGGTTGCTTATGTTCATGATCAAAATCTAAGAGCTAATTAAATAGGATGCCCATTGGCTTGTTTTTATGTTTTATATATGATTTATTGACTTTATGAGTAGAGTAGAAAAATGAGAATAAAACTATACATCGTCGTGGGTCTGTTATGGTGCTTTACCTTTCATTCAGTTGCTGTTCATGCAAACAATCATAAAATTAAAGGCAGTTATGAATATGGAGAAAAAATTGCTAAAAGATCTTACGGGAGTGGTTGTTTTGGAGGATGCCATTCTCATTCAATTGATATGTTTAAAGGCTCAAGTCCTGAGGCAGTTTTGGAAAGGCTAGAAGCATCTTGGCATATCGCAAGCCTTACAGATGAAGATCTTAGAGATGTCTCTGTATTTCTTTCTATCAAAGCCAACCAATGATTGATAATGGAGGAGGGGAAGTCTGGGCGTTGTAAGATTCGAACTTACGACCTTCTCGATGTCACCGAGACATTCTACCACTGAACTAAACGCCCCAGACGTTGAAACGTATTATCACTTTTTATCTTTTTAATATCTACTCAATAGATTTCTTTTACCTTTATATAACTACGCTTGAACCTTAAATTATTTCCTGGGCTCTATTAGGATTAAATATTCATTTTCATTTATATGATATAATCGCGAGATTAAGGTTTTGGGCTGTTTAAATATATATTATTTTGTGACTAATTGATCCTGGTTCATCACTTTTATAAACACTAAAAACACTAAAAACTAAAACAAATAATACAAGTTGAGAAATATGCTATGAAAACTTACTACAAGCAGTTAATTATATCTACAATTGCAATGGTCTTAATGACTTCAGGATTCGCTCAAAACGTCCTCGAAGAAATAATCGTTACAGCAAATAAAAGAAGTCAAACTCTTCAAGACATACCAATGAACATATCTGTCTTGACAGGGGATGACATTGAAGAAAGGGGTATCTATAGGCCTGAAGATTATCTAAGGACTTTGGCAGGAGTCTCAACACCAGGTGGTGACGTATATTACACCATCAGGGGACTAAACACTTCATCTGCACAAACAAACCCGGGGACAGCCAATAGCTTTATGAATGAGATACAAGCCGGGGTAACCAATCTCTATGATATTCAAAGAATAGAAGTTCTGAGAGGGCCCCAGGGTACTCTATATGGATCTAATGCGGTTGGTGGAACTATACGGTATATTACCAATAAACCAGATCCT
>CAXGBD010000030.1:0-14413 GCA_964008355.1 uncultured Gammaproteobacteria bacterium
GCTGAATTGGAGAGCCTCAAAAAAGTAACAGGGGGATCTGGTGTCAGAATTGCTGAGGAAGAAGCAGAGAACATCGAATTTGGTCTGAAAAAAACTACCTTGGGCGGTCGAGGATTTATCTCAATAGCCTATTACCAGACGGATCTTAGCAATGTTCATACACCACTTTTTGCAGTCAGCTATACTGATGATGCAGGTCTCCAGCAAGTCATTTCCGGTAATACCACCACAGCAGGCGGTACTGCAGAACTGGATGGTATTGAAATTGACGGTAGAGTCTTGATTGATGACAACTGGGCCCTTGCATTCACCTATGCCATCAACAATAGTGAGATAGGGTCAGGTTTCCAAAGTGCTGATACTTTTGATCTGATGGGCGATCGAGATGCTGTTATAGGCAATGAGTTCTCTAGATACCCTGTAAATAGTGGCAGTTTGTCTGTGGACTATAACCGAGCATTGAGCGCTGATAGAGATCTTTTTGCCAGAGCCGATTTGATCTACACAGGCAAGATGTATGCATCCAATGCAATGCTTGCCCACACGGGATCTGGGCAGAAGTTGAACTTGAGAGTAGGACTTGATACTGAAAAGTACCGAGTCGAGCTTTACTGTATGAACTGCACCGATGATGATCAACCTAAGGGACTCCAACAGATGTATGATTTGTCTGGAATCACTGGTGGATTTGGTGATGGGGCAGTTACTGCTGCCGGTCCTAGACTCCTGTCTATGTCGCTTGCAGACAAAAGAGCCATAGGAATCAGAGCTAGCTATAAGTTCTAATAGAACAACCCTCGAGTTCTAATAGAACTGGTTACACACCCCCGAGTAACCAAAAAAACGGATCGATAAGAAATTATCGGTCCGTTTTGTATATATAGCTTAATCGTTAATGTAATTCACCAAATCCTGATAAGTAACCGACTGTTGGTCGTGGGAGCCAATCAAAATTGGGACATCTAGATTGTAGGCACGAATCGTTTCGTCGAGAGCCACTGCTGAATGGAATGGGAGAACATTTGGGGCTCTCTTTGTCCCAGAACGTAAATCACGAGCAATGCCACTCACATAGAGATCTCCAGCATACAGCATACTTTGCTTTTCAAGCACAGCCACAACCATGTCATCAGTGTGGCCACCCAGTACTGGGTAGACAGTGACCGATTGAGTTGGATCCTCAATGGTATAGAATTCACCTTCAGTTACTCCTATGATGTCAGCTGGTCGAGGGTTTCGATCCAATGCATCCATTAATACCTTTGACTTTGGTCGATTGACTTGTCCTTGATAGAAACCAGTTGCTGTGTCGTGTACCACCAAAGTCGTCCCATTTGCAACGTAAGGACGAATGCCACCACCATGATCGTTGTGATGATGCGATACAACCAAATGGGTCACAGGTTTTCCAGGATAACGCTCACCAATCCATCGGATGATTTCTTCACCTTTGAGATCATTCATCCCTGGTTCAATGACCACCACACCTTGTTCCTGTTCAACAACCATGGTATAGATGCCATCAATGGGTAAAGCATAGATTAAATCTACACCAGGCTCGAGTTGAATAGAGCCAAGTTTTGGTCGAGCGGCACCTGCCATGGTAAACATTCTAATAGTTTGGCTAAGATATTTACCTCGAACTGCAGCTTCCTCATCGTGCTGATAAACTACGCCAACTGGTGGACTAAAATAGTGCTCATCGAGGTTGGAATTCACGTTGACGAGGGAGCGTCGCACTTCTAATCGTGGTGCCCCACCTTGAGATACTTTCACTAGCATTGGAAAATCGATACCATCAACTTTTTGCCAATCATTGAAAGTTACTTCCAACTCCAAATCACCGTAGACTACATCCCATTCCATTGTCTTAAGTTTTACTATCCGGCCTGAATCTGGATTGATAAACAGCGTGATCGGATAAGTATCGTTTTTGATTACTAATCTTAAGTGATCCACTTCATCAATCTCAACACTTTCCTGCCAACGTTTGAACCAATCAGAGTCAATCTCAACTTTCTGCACCATTAAGTTGTGAAAAGCCTTTCCTTGTGAACCTTCCAACCAATCCTGAGTTGCAATGAGTGTTCTTTTGCCAGTCTGACGGATACGATCTATGGTAACTGGTAAAACTTCATCCTCACTATATCGATGCCCAACATTACTTTCTTCCTGCTGACTGGAGAGCAAATCAGGCTGATCCATCAACTCTTTGAGTAATATGTGAGGATTTAGCAATCGCTCTGTCTTGATTGCTGCTGCTGCTTTATCAGCTGACAAGGGCTTATCCCTTTCAGGTACGATGCCGAACAGATCATCCTCACTGAGATAACCTGCATTGCCAACTAACAGTGTGGTACTTTCACGCTTGATATAACCACCAGCTCTAGCGGCTAAGTTGGTAACAAGATCAATTCGTATTCCTTGCTGGTTAAGATCATGAGAAACAGTGACATCTGGAGCAGAGAGTCTCATTAACCCATGGCCTGCCTCTGGTCCTTGTCCCATTATGTATTCATCCCGCTCGCTCTTAATTGAAAATCCATTGAGGTTGGAGAGTGCCTCGCGACCTCCCACACCGTCAATTGCACTTTCAAGGATGTCTGTGTGATTTTTTGTTGAGCAACTAACTAAAGATAGACATAGAAAGAAAGAAAATAATATGCATCGAGTAATGTTCTGTTTCATGATTGAGACTCCAAATTAAACCGCTTAAAAACTTATACAAGACCTAATAATAATACCAAAGTATTATTTATCAAATGATAAATGAAACGGTTCTTTAAAATTTCTAGTTCACTTTAATTCTAAGGAATTTTAGGCTTTCTTATCTTATTAGTCTTTGCTTGAATTTCTTTGCTATCAGGTCTGAGAAAAGGATTGGGTTCCAATCAATTTTCTTTGTTAAAGAATTTTAAAGAGTCTGGGTTGGCTAATGCATTGATGTTTTCTATTCTCCTCCCTTCAATAGCTGCTTTTACAGAAAGCTCAGCTATTTTTCCACTCAGAGTTCTTGGAATATCTGGCACGGCAATAATTTTATTAGGCACATGACGAGGACTGGCATTTATTTTTAAATGTTGCTTTATTCTTTCTTTGAACTCACTTGTTAGTGCGTGTTCTTCTTTTAAAACAACAAATAAGGTAATCAAGGTGTCCTGGTTATCGGTTTCACTTATGGCAACAGACTCTAATATCTCAGGCATCTTTTCAACTTGCCTGTAAATTTCTGCAGTGCCTATTCTTACTCCTCCTGGGTTCAGGGTAGCATCCGACCTCCCATGGATGATCAGCCCATTGTTTTCTGTCAACTCTGCATAATCACCATGTGTCCATATGTTTTCAAATTTTTCAAAGTAGCTTTTCTTGTATTGTTGTTTATTTGAATCATTGAAGAACCCAATTGGCATTGAAGGAAATGGTTTGGTGCAGACTAATTCGCCTTTTTTCCCCACTTTTGATTTTTTTCCATTCTTATCAAAAACTTCCACGGACATACCTAAACCAAGGGATTGAATCTCTCCTGAATAAACGGGTAAATTTGCATTCCCCAATGCGAAACACGAAATAATATCTGTTCCACCAGAAATTGAAGATAGTTGGACATCTTTTTTGACAGATTCATAGACATAATTGTAGTGACTTGGCAATAACGAGGATCCCGTGGATAGAATGGTTTTTAGAGAATCTAATCGATTGGATTGCATCGGCAGGCATTTCTCTTTCATCAATGCGCTTAGGTATCTTGGACTGACGCCAAAAATATTAATATTTTCTTCATCAACCATATCCCACAGTGTATTTTGATTTGGGTAAAAGGGAGAGCCTTCATAAAGAATGATTGTTGCCTTACTTGCCAAAGCCGTAACTAACCAGTTCCACATCATCCAACTGCACGTTGTATAGAAGAATATTCGATCATTAACCATGAGATTGGTGTGAAGTTGATGTTCTTTCAAATGTTGGATTAGTGTTCCACCAGCGCCATGAATAATGCATTTAGGCTTGCCGGTGGTTCCTGAAGAATACATGATAAAAAGAGGGTGATTGAAAGGGAGTGATTCAAAATTAAGTTGATGATCATTCTCTAGTAAATCCGAAATCATTAAGCTTTTCGGAGTATTTTTTATGTTAGGTTTTTTATTCAAATTAGCCACAATCACAATATGTTCAATGCTTTTTATTTTGGAACCCAACACCGAGATGGATGGAAGTGTTGCAAAAGTTTTTCCTCCATATTGATAACCATCAACAGCAAAGAGAATTTTGGGTTTCACCTGTCCGATCCGGTCAAGAATGCTATCGATTCCGAAATCCGGTGAGCAAGAGGTCCATATGGCACCAATACTAGAGCTTGCAAGCATGGCAATTACTGTGTCTGGACAATTAGTCATCACAGCTGCGACGACATCACCTTTTTTTACTCCCAGGCGAAGCAGGGCACTGGAAAGTTGCGATACTTGTTCAAATAATTGTTTGTAGGTTAGTTCTGTTCTCCTGCCACATTCATCACGATAAATAATTGCAGGATTATTATCCTTTCGCTTCAATAGATTTGCAGCGAAGTTCAATTCAGAACCAGTGAACCACTCTGTGTCCATCATATGGCTTGCATAATTTACAATTTCTATTGGAGGTTTTTTGAATTCTATTTCTGAATAGTTAGCAAAAGCATTCCAAAAATCTCCATTGGGTTGAATAGACCAATTGTGGAGTTCATCATAATTTTGAAAATTCAAATTATATTTTTTAGTCACATAGTGAGTGAAACTGGTCAGTAAGCTCTCATGCTCTTGATTTGGAGTCCACAGTGGTGTCTTGTTAGCCGCCATTAAATAATTGATTTATTTTTTTTCATTGATTAATAATTTCTTATTCATCATCATTGGCGTCTAGTTTGCAAACAATTTTCTACCTTTTAGGGTTTGTTTTACGATATTACATATCAATTGAATTTAATAATAAATAATGAACATGAATGAATCATTTAAGTCACTGAATTTCTTACCCAAAGGAAAATTTAGGATCGATTTGGTGCCAGGCGTTACCAAGACAAACTTTTACTCTATATGTTATGGAGCACTCACAACCATAGGCTTGCTAACTTTTATAGCCTATGCAACACCAATTGTTTTGGTCGAAAATCTTGGTTATCAACGAGATAACATTGGTACTATCATCGGCGACCTTGCAGTGGCTGCAGAAATTACTTTATTATTGGTCTTCTTACCCATAGGCTTGATTGCCGACAAAATAGGGCGCCGGCAGGTCTATTGTTTTGGTATGTTGGTCATGGGACTCTCTTATTTCTTATTTCCCTTTGCTAATTCAGTTGGGGAGTTGACACTCTATCGAATTATCTATGCCATCGGTATGGGTGCAGCAACGGGCATGTTGGGAACAGTAACAGCGGATTATCCTCAGAATAGAACCCGTGGAAAAATGATTGCTGTCACAGGAATTTTAAATGCAACAGGAGTGATTGTTGTTTCAATTGTTTTTGCCAAGTTGCCCCAAACATTTGCTGAAATGGGTTACGATCAAGTAACTGCTGGAACCTATGCACTCTGGGTTGTGGCAGGCATGTGCTCGATTACGGCTGTGGTGGTTGCTCTTGGATTACAGAAAGGTACTCCAACACAAGAACAGAAAAGAATACCTTATATTCAGCAAATTAAAGAAGGTCTAGCAGAAGGACACAATCCCAGAATTTTACTTGCATATGCGTCGGCTTTTGTTGCGAGAAGCGACCTGGTTATTTTGGGAACATTTCTAGTTCTATGGGGTATAGAAACAGGTACTGATATGGGTATGGAAACAACCGAAGCTACCGCCAAGGCAAGGATTGTTTTTGCAATTGCATCAATGTCAGCACTCATTGCCTCACCATTCATCGGTTGGATCATTGATCGTGTTAATCGGATTTTGGCAGTTTCGGTGTGTATGACTTTGGCAGCATCAGGCTATTTGTCTATGTTTTTTGTTGACAATGTTCTGTCACCAGAAGCGCGGCCTTTCTTTGTGTTGCTAGGTATAGGTCAGCAATGTGCTTTTTTTGCCGCCACCACATTGTTGGGTCAAGAAGCACCGATAAATAAACGGGGTGCCGTTGTTGGAGTTTTTAATCTAGCAGGTGCATTGGGTATATTAATCTCAACCGGCATTGGTGGGAGATTATATGATGCCATTAATCCTTCAGCGCCTTTCATTTTTATCGGGGTTTGCAATCTTTTTGTCGCTTTTTTCGCCATTTATGTCAACAAGATTGCTCCTAGGCAACAGCAGCAGCTAAGCGGTCAGGATTAAACCTATTTGGCAGTAGGATAAAACCAATCGGGGCCCACACAGGGCGTATCAATTTGCACCAGGAATGGTTTGTTTGTTTCAGGGAACTCTTCATTGACAGCAGCACCTGCAAGGTCATTTCTAGAGCTCGGTGTGCAAAGAATATTATCCCCATCAAGATCAACCCAAGCATAGACTAATAAACCTTGGTTTCCTTTAGGATCATAATCAAAGGTGTGTTCAAAAGTTGATTGATCTGTTTGAAATGTTTCTATTTCGTATAAGGGGTGTTCTTGAAACCCAATCCCAGAAATTGCATGAAACAGCATAACGTTGATTTGAGGTTGGTTTTGAATAGACAAGGGCAATATGATTTGCCCAGAGATAGTTTTCTTTTCCTTTATGACTTCAGAATCACTACACGAGCTGACGATACAAAAAGCCAAGATAATAATTATTGATTTTCTAAACATTGGTTTATGAAGTTATAGTTTTCTCAAGTTATTTCTTATAGTTGGCATTGTATATAAATATGAGTAAAGGTAATCAAAAATATGTTTTAATTTGATCATGATTTTTTCATACAAATCAATTTTACCAAAAATCGTACTACTAGGATTTATTTTTGGTTGCCTTCAGTCCTGCTCTGTAATGGAAACAGAATTTATCTTTGCAGAACCTAGTTATGTTGTTAAAGAAGTCAATAATCTGATGTTGGACTTCCAGAAACTAAACAAAAAATTGCCTGTGAGGGTTTCCTATCCAGAGGCAGAAGGAGCTTTTCCAGTGATTGTTTTTTCACATGGTAATGGTTCAAAAGGAGATATGTATAAAGGCTTTACTGATTATTGGGCATCTCACGGCTATGTCGTCATTCAACCAACACATATGGATTCTACCTCCTTGGGTTTTGAGACCAAGACAAATTTGAGGGAATTTTATACGCAAATGCTCATTGTTACCGATACAAGACGGCAAGACATGAGTTTTGTTCTTGACTCGCTGGGCCTAATCCAAGAGCTTGTGCCAGACCTCAAGGGTAAATTAGATACTTCTACATTAGTTGCCGCGGGTCATTCAATGGGGGCTGCAACGGCAATGCTTGTTTCCGGAATGAAGTTAGTTAATCCCATGAATGGAGCAGAGGAGAGTTCAGACGAGAACCGATTCAAAGTGCTGCTGATGATCAGTGATCCAGGAACAATGGCACTAATGCCCAAAGATCCTTGGCAAGGAGTTTCCATGCCGACTTTGATCTCAACGGGGACAAAAGATTTCAGTGCAGTTGGTGGTCAGAAGAAATCCTCTTTTCAATTTTTGGTTCCAGAATCATTGCAAAGGTCTTCAGCACCACATCACTATGTTCTCATCGATGGGGCCGATCATTATTTAGGTGGACTCATATGCAGGACTGATGTTCCTGGACCTCCACAATACGAGGCATTAACAATAGCAGCATCAACCAGCACAATTTTTCTCAATGCTTATGTCAAAAATGATACCAAGGCAATGAACTCAATTCGCTTTGGCAATCTAAATGAGGCAACAAATGGGAAGGCTTCGCTGACTCTGAAATAAACCGGTCTTATTTTTCTATTATCCTAATAATTCTAAATAATTGGTTACTAGCTTCCTTTATAAATGCAGCCGCTAGTGCAGGTTTCTTTAACCTCAACTTTTGATAACAGAGGCAAATTTGGAGTTATTTTATTCCATATCCAGATTGCAAAATTTTCACTCGTTGGGTTTTCCAGCCCTTGGATTTTATTCAGATGAGAGTGGTCTAAAACTTTTCTAGCTGGTTCAAAGGCTTTAACTATGTCTGCAAAATCAATAATCCAACCACTTTTATCTTCAGGATCTCCTTCAACATAGATTCTGATCTTAAAGGAGTGACCATGAAGTCGAGCACACTTATGCCCCACAGGAGTATTGGGTAGAGAGTGAGCAGCTTCAATTGAGAATTCTTTGTAAATTTCCATAATCTTCTGGCGCGCCCGGAGAGATTCGAACTCCCGACCTTGTGGTTCGTAGCCACACGCTCTATCCAACTGAGCTACGGGCGCAGTTGACTTATTATAGTTGAATTAATGTGCCTTAGCTCGAGCTATTAAAAGTTGTCTTTGCGCTTTCTAATTTCGGTAAAAACTTCAACCATGGAAGCATTAGCCATGTCTAAATTAGTTCTGATTTCTTCGCTGTCTGGTCTTAGAAAAGGATTGGTTAGTTTTTCTAAACCAAGATTGGTTGGAACAGTGTTCTCATTATTGGCTCTCATAGCATCTACTTGATATTTTCTTTCTTGTAGAGCTGGATTATCTGGCTCTATGCTTATGGCAAACTGAGCATTGGATTGAGTGTATTCATGAGCACAATACAACACAGTTTCATCAGGCCATGCCATTAGAGTTTCTAAGGAAGACCACATCTGTTCTGGCGTGCCTTCAAAAACACGCCCACACCCCATGGCAAAAAGGGTGTCTCCTACAAATGCAAGTGATTGTTCAGCAAAGTGATAAACCATATGCCCTGTGGTATGTCCTGGGGTATGGTGGCAGTGTATTTTATGACTACCAAAGTGAAATATTTGTTGGTCCTCGAGTGTCACATCAATACCAGGTATTCTCTTCTGATCTAGGCTAGAACCCAAGATTAAACAGTTTGTTTTTTCTTTCAGCTCCAAATTACCACCAGCGTGGTCATAGTGATGATGGGTATTGAAAATATGGGTTAGCTCCCATCCTTTTGTTGTCAACGCTTCTTCAATCGTAGTACTTTCAGGCGTGTCAAAGGTTGCCGTTTGTTGGCTTTGCGGGTCGTGAACAAGAAATCCATAGTTATCGGATAAACAGGGAAACATATGGATTTCTATGGGGTGCTCTGTCATTACTGGTTTATGGATTCTATTCTTGCAGTCTTGGCATCAGTTCAACCAAATTACAAGGCAGGGTTCGATAGTCCAATTGAAAGGAAATGATTAAATCCCAACCATCCTTGCAGGCGCCATTTGATCCTGGCAGGCAAAAAATGTAGGTTCCATTAGCCACACCGGCTAAAGCTCTTGACTGCAAAGAAGAGGTATGAATATTTTGAAACGACAGCGATCGGAACACTTCGCCAAAACCATCAATCACTTTGTCTAAAAGCGGTAGGATTGCTTCAGGGGTGCCGTCATGGCCTGTTATTCCTGTGCCACCGGTGGTAATAATTGCATGAATCTCTTGATTTACAAACCATTGAGAAACAATGGCCCTTATTTTATAAATATCGTCTTTGCAAATTCCTCTCTCGGCAACGTTATGACCAGCATCTTGTATACGTTGTGCAAGAATATCACCAGAAGTATCATTCTCCTTGGTTCTACTATCCGAAATAGTTAGCACGGCAATGTTTATTGGGACAAATTCCCTTCCATCTTGTTTTGTTTTTGACATAAATTAAGCTTCTTTGTTTTCTAGTATTTTATTTCAGATTTGTTTTGTAATCTATTGTTAATTGACCTAAAAACTCGGGGGAGTACAAGCTGAAATGAGAACGCAATCTATCGCATCTGGATTTTTAAAACGGTGTGGAATAGTACTATTGAATAAATAGGCATCTCCAGCATTTAAGTAGTAAACATTATCTCCAATAGTCACTTCCAAACGACCTTCTAAAATTATTCCACTTTCTTCAGATTCATGAGTGAGCATATTTTGCCCAGTATCTGCGCCTGGTTTGTATCTTTCTAACATCATTTGAAGTTGATTATTTTGTAGGTTTTTTCCGACTTGAAGATAGGATATTGCTCCTGCACCAATTTCAGTGAGCTCATGTTTTCGAAAAACAACCTTAGTTTCTATTTGAATATCCATGGCAAAGAAATCGCTGATTGAGATCGGTACGGAATCCAGTATCTTTTTTAAGATACCAAGTGATGGGTTGGCTTTGTTGTTCTCGATTAATGAAATAGCTGCATTACTGACCTTTGCTTTGATCGCCAATTGTCTTTGTGAAATAGATTTTTCTGCTCTTAGTTTTTTAAGCCTAGTGCCAATATCAATGTCGTCGTCCATAATGTTAAATTGTTAATTATGTTAAACAAAAAATATAAAAACCTATTAAAAACAATTATTTATAAAAATTCAATTTAAATATTGTTAAATTTATAAAAAATCTTTATGGTGTGATTGTTATTTAATTAATAATCTATACTGGCAAAGACATTATGAGTGATCAACTTCCGAATCTTGAGGCTTACTGGATGCCTTATACGGGAAACCGTTATTTTAAAAAGAATCCCAGACTATTTACCAAGGCAAGTGGTATGTTTTACACCACTCATACAGGTCAACAAATACTAGATGGGGCTTCAGGTTTGTGGTGCTGCAACACTGGACATTGTCACCCTAAAATTGTGGAGGCGGTGCAACAACAAGCAGCAACGCTTGATTACGCGACTGCTTTTCAACTGGGCCACCCAACCGTTTTTAAAATGGCGGAAAAACTAATTGATATTGCGCCTGAAGGGTTGACGCGCGTATTTTTTGCAAATTCTGGATCTGAAGCTGTCGATACTGCTCTGAAAATAGCCTTGGCATACCATCGTGTCCGAGGGGAAGGTCAGCGTACTAGGTTAATTGGTCGTGAAAAGGGCTACCATGGTGTTGGCTTTGGTGGAATTTCGGTGGGTGGTATATCACCCAATAGAAAAATGTTTGGGGCGCTGTTGCCAGGAGTTGATCACTTGAAGCACACGCACAATCTTGAGCACAACGCTTTTTCCATAGGCCAACCTAAATGGGGCGCCCATCTAGCCGATGAGTTGGAAGAAATATTTCTCTTACATGACCCTTCAACAGTAGCGGCCGTAATCATGGAACCCATTGCTGGCTCGGGTGGAGTTCTCATACCACCTGAAGGCTATCTTAACCGCATCAGGCAAATTTGTGACGATTATGGCGTGCTTTTAATCTTGGATGAAGTCATTACCGGTTTTGGTAGAACTGGGGAGAGTTTTGCTGCGGAAGCATTTAAGGTCAAGCCTGATCTGATCACAATTGCCAAGGGTATGACCAGTGGCATGGTTCCAATGGGCGGTGTTTTGGTTAAAGAAGACATCTATGAAACTTTCATGACCGGACCAGAGGAGAGTATAGAGTTATATCATGGCTACACTTATTCCGGTCATCCATTGGCTGCCGCAGCAGGATTGGCAACACTTACTGTCTATGAAGAAGAAGGTCTATTTGCTCGTGCAAAGAGTTTGGCACCTATTTTGGAAGAAGAACTGCAAACCATCAAAGGATGCCCTTATGTAATAGACATCAGAAATTACGGCTTGCTCGGTGCGATCGAGCTCCAGCCAATTGAAGGAAAACCCACTGCGAGGGCTATGAGCGTTTTTAGGCAATGTTTTGATAACGGGCTTCTTGTAAGAACCACAGGTGATACCATTGCCCTGAGCCCGCCACTAATTGCTTCTGAAGATGAGATACGGACGGTGGTTGCGAAACTAAAAGAATCCCTAAACTCAATCGATTAATTGTTCTATTTGTAACCCAATATGAGTGAGACTCAAATTATTAATCATTGGATTGATGGCAATTTTCAACCATCAGTAAGCGATCGTTTTGGCGATGTTTACAATCCTGCCACTGGAGCAGTGATTGCGAAACTTCCCATGGGCACGATCGATGATCTTGAAATGGCTGTTCAAGCTTCACAACAAGTCTTTCAGTCTTGGTCGATGACATCCATTACCAAAAGAGCTCAGGTGATGTTCAAGTTTAAAGAACTACTAGAATTGCATCGCGAAGAATTAACCAACCTAATTACTTTAGAGCATGGGAAAGTGATCACGGACGCAGCCGGGTCGTTGCAAAGAGGCATTGAGGTGGTTGAATTTGCATGCGGTATTCCCCACTTGTTAAAAGGAGAGTACAGTGAACAAGTTGGCACGGGTGTTGATTGCTACAATGTTAGGCAACCCATTGGAATATGTGCAGGTGTTACTCCGTTTAACTTTCCAGCAATGGTTCCCATGTGGATGTTTCCGATAGCCATCGTTTGTGGAAACTGCTTTATTTTGAAGCCTTCAGAAAAGAACCCTTCTTGCTCCATGAGATTAGCAGAATTATTAAAGGAAGCAGGCCTTCCTGACGGTGTCATGAATGTGCTACATGGCGACAAGGAGATGGTGGATGCCATTTTAGAGCATTCGGGAATATCGACATTCAGTTTTGTAGGCTCTACACCGGTTGCAGAATATGTATACACTAAAGCCTCTAGTCACCATAAACGAGTCCAGGCACTTGGTGGAGCCAAAAACCATGCTATTGTGATGCCCGATGCTGATCTTGATGAGGCTGTCAATGCCATCATTGGAGCTGCTTATGGTTCGGCTGGTGAACGGTGCATGGCCATTTCGGCAGTGCTTGCTGTTGATGAAATTGCAGATTCATTGAAAGAAAAATTAATAGCAAAAATCGACAAGCTAAAAATAGGACCCGGAGATGATACTAGTAATGATATGGGTCCTCTTATAACTCAGGAACATAAGAACAAGGTCATGCAGTACATAGAAGATGGTGTTGCTTCAGGCGCTGAACTGGTCATTGATGGCAGAGAGCATCCTAGAACGAATGATCACAAAGGATTTTTCTTAGGACCAACATTGTTCGATAAGGTATCGACTGATATGAAAATTTATTTGGAAGAAATTTTTGGACCCGTGTTGGTGCTTATCAGAATAAAGGATTTTGCAGAGGCTCTAGAAATGATCAATGATCATCGTTTTGGTAATGGAGTTGCAATCTTTACCTCCAATGGTGGTGTTGCGAGAGAGTTTGTAAATAAAGTCCAAATTGGCATGGTTGGAATTAATGTTGCCATTCCAGTGCCATTGTCTTTTTATAGTTTTGGCGGTTGGAAAGATTCTATCTATGGATCTTCTAATATTTATGGAATGGATGGCGTTAGATTTTTTACACAATTAAAAACAATTACCACCCGTTGGCCAAATATTAACGAATCCAGTCCATTGGATTTATCGATGCCGACAGTTAAATAGGAGTGGTGATATGTTAATTGGTGTCCCTAAAGAAATTAAGTCCGACGAATACCGGATTGGCTTGACTCCTGAAAGTGTTGCAATCCTGACCAATGGGGGCCATCAAGTTATGGTTTTGACCAAAGCAGGTTTAGGCATTGGCAAAACTGATCAAGATTACCTATCAGCTGGAGCAGAAATAGTTGCTACCAGAGATGAAATATTTGAGCGGGCTGAGATGATTGTAAAAGTAAAAGAACCGCAATCGGACGAGTGTGCATTACTAAGACCAGGTCAAATATTGTTTACCTATCTCCATCTAGCACCAGATCCTGAACAAACCAATGCTTTGGTGGAATCAGGAGTTAGTGCCATAGCCTATGAATCTGTAATGGCAGAGGATTACAGTTATCCTTTATTAACACCCATGAGTGCAATTGCAGGTAGATTAGCAGTACAAGCAGGAGCAAGCTGTTTGGAGAAAGCCAAAGGTGGGTCTGGAATTCTAATGGGGGGTGTTGCCAATGTTGATCCTGCAAAAGTGGTTATCCTTGGAGGTGGCGTGGTTGGCTACAATGCCATTGAAATTGCCCTTGGTATGCAGGCCGATGTCACAGTCTTGGATAAATCAGAGACACGACTTAATTATCTAGAGAGTATTTTTGGAAACAATCTAGAAGCAGTTCTCGCCGATACAGCATCCAATGAGACTTTTATCACTACTGCCGATCTTTTAATAGGTGCTGTCTTAGTACCAGGAGCGTCCGCTCCCAAAATTATATCTAGAGAAGTATTGAAAAAAATGAAACCAGGATCTGTGTTTGTCGATGTTGCAATTGATCAAGGAGGCTGTTCTGAGACCAGTAAACCGACCACACATTCCAATCCCACCTATGTAGAAGAAGGGATCTTACATTATTGTGTAGCGAACATGCCTGGTGCTGTGCCTCTGACTTCAACTTATGCACTGAATCAGGCAACATTGCCCTATGTTAAAGATTTAGCTAACCAAGGCTTAGTGCAAGCTTTGACTCACAATCAAGGATTCTGTGAAGGTCTGAGTATCCACCAAGGAAAAGTTACCATCAGGGCAGTGGC
>CAXGBD010000031.1:0-14378 GCA_964008355.1 uncultured Gammaproteobacteria bacterium
ACCGACTTTCTTGGGGGTTGGCATTGATGACAAAAACCCAAGATCGTGATTATTGTTTCTCTTGTAGATAATCATTAAACTTTAGTCAAGGGATCGCTTAATGAGATCCTTCCTTTCGGTTCTGTTAAGTCAAAAAAAATGATCTGGATAAGCATGTAGATCAGTCAGTGGATAATTAGCGGACGCGGGTTCGATTCCCGCCGCCTCCACCAAATTATTGATTTATGTACAAAAAAATAGATAAATATCCAAAAGATTTAGGCTTCTATATGCCTGCCGAATGGAGTCCTCATTCACACTGTTGGATGATGTGGCCAACAGGGCTTGATTTAGAATACTACCCTAACACTGATTTGATGAGAGTTGCCCATGCTAAAACAGCTAATCTTATTTCCAACTTTGAACCAGTAACAATAATCGCCAATGAAAAAGATGTTGATGATATAAAAAATAGAACTGAAAAAAATGTAACAATTATGTCAGCTACGATAGACGATAGTTGGTGTAGGGATTCGGGTCCTACGTTTATAACTGATGGTAATGAACTTGCTGGTATTGACTGGACATTTAATAATTATGGTGAATTTGTTGGTACAGATTATAAACATGACGCTGAAATAGCTGAGATGATTATTAAACACCTTGATATTAAACATTTTAAACCCCCCATAATATTAGAAGGTGGAGCAATCCATACTGATGGTAAAGGAACCTTAATGCTTACAGAAGATGTCTTATTGGATCCGAATCGGAATCCCGGATTAGATAAAAAAGAAGCTGAATTTATTTTGTCTAAATATTTAGGTGTTGAAAATTTTATTTGGCTTATTGCAGCCATGGAATATGATGACACCGGTGGTCATGTAGATAACCTTGCATGTTTTACGCCCAGTAATCAAATAATTACTCTGATAGAGAAAAACAAAGAGGATTCACATTACGAGCGACTTCGAGAGAATGAGAATCGATTAAAGCATGCCAAAAATGTTCGAGGAAAAAATTATGAAATTATTCCAATCCAACAACCTAAATATAAGGAATTCTTAAATCACAGGATGGCACTTTCTTATATTAATTTCTATATAGCTAATGGTGGCATTGTCTTACCAATATTCAATGACCCAATGGATGAACATGCTATTAAAACTATCACCGATGTTTTCCACGATAAAACAGTTGTTACACTAGATGGGACAAACATTGTAGAAGGTGGTGGTTGTGTCCATTGTATTACTCAACAACAACCTATTATTAATTATCAACAGGATTCATCATGAGAAAAGTAACGGTTGCTGCAACACAAATGCCCTGTACTAATAATTCTGAGGATAATATTGACAACGCGATCGGTTTAATAAGAGACGCAGCTGCCCAAGGAGCAAATATAATCCTAATTCAAGAATTATTTTCATCTCTTTATTTCCCTTGTCTGAATGATCCTGATAATTTTAATTTAGCAGTGCCATTGCAAAATAATCCATTGATAGCAACCATGGCAAACCTTGCCAAAGAATTGAATGTCGTATTGCCCATTAGTTTTTTTGAAAAAGATCAAAATACTTATTTCAACTCCTTGGTTGTTATTGATTCAAATGGAACAATAATGGATCTGTATAGAAAATCGCATATCCCAGATGGCCCAGGTTATGAAGAAAAATATTATTTTCACCCTGGAAACACAGGATTTAAAGTTTGGGAAACCTCATTTGGCAAGATTGGAGTTGGTATTTGTTGGGACCAATGGTTTCCTGAAGCTGCGAGAATAATGACTTTATCGGGTGCAGAGTTAATTTTCTACCCAACTGCAATTGGAAGTGAGCCAGATTCTGCTAATTTTGATTCCAAAGAAGCCTGGCAAATCGTTATGCAAGGTCACGCTGCAGCAAATAGCATACCGATCATCGCCTCCAATAGAATCGGAGTTGAAAAAAATAAAAAATTCTCCATGACCTTTTATGGTTCTTCTTTCATTGCAGATGAGTGTGGTCAAAAGATCAAAGAATGCTCAAGAGACCAACAAGAATTCATCATTCATGAATTTGACTTAGATGCAGTTGAACTTTACAGGTCATCCTGGGGATTTTTTAGAGATCGAAGGACAGATTTGTACAAAGATATTTTTAGAGATTAAACAAAGAAATGGATAAATCAAATAAAGAACTGCTGATCAAAGCTGCCTCAATTGCATCCTTATTTGTTTCATCAACTCTGATTATTATCAAGTATTTTGGTTGGACAGAAACAGACTCCATTTCAATATTAGGATCTCTAGCTGATTCATTAATCGATTTCTTAGCCTCTATTTTCGTGTTCATTGCTATCAGTTTTTCATCACTACCAGCAGACAAAGAACATCGCTTTGGTTATGGTAAATCAGAAGGATTGGTTGTTTTTATTCAATCCTTGCTAATAGGTGTCTCCGGACTATATGTTTTCAGTGAGGCCATACAAAGATTCTTCCATCCTAGTGAAATTAACCAACCCAGTGTTGCTGTTTGGATCATTGTTGTATCAATTGTATTGAGTATAGCTTTGGTTTCATTCCAAAAGTACGTTGTAAATATAAGTCAGTCAAAAGCGATAGAATCAGATCAATACCACTATTTAACAGACTTATATATCAACATTTCTGTTTTAATTTCAATTCTGATTTCAGGTTGGACTTCTTATTTATTTGTTGATTCACTGATTGGATTATTCATTGCCATATTTGTGATATACAGTGCAATCAATTTATTAAAAAAATCATTTCAAATACTTCTAGATCAAGAACTTCCATCTTCTGAACGTGATCAAATAAAAGCCATTGCATTAACACATCCTGAAGTGCTTGGCTTTCATGACTTAAGAACTCGAGATGCAGGGAGAAACTATGTCATCCAATTTCATCTAGAGTTAGATCCCCAGATGACTTTATTACATGCACATGAGATTATTGAGCAAGTCATGGAACAAGTCCTTGATGCCTTTCCTGATGCAGAGATTATTGTTCACTCTGATCCTTTGGGCATTGAAGAAAAAAGAGATCCATTTGAGTAAATTGGAGTAAAAAGCTAATATACACAATCATCCTTGAAGGAAAAATAATGAAAATCACCCTGAGATCTATCACCTTAATATCATTAATCATTAGCTTCATAACATCGCCCAATATCAGTGCCAGTAAAGTTGATGAAATTGATGCTGCCATTGATAGCGCCCTAGAGAGATTTACCGATGAAATTCAAGGTGGTGCAACCTATTTAGAAGGAGCAAGGGGAGTTTTGGTTATTCCAAAAATGATTAAAGCAGGAGTTATCCTAGGAATGGAATTTGGTGAGGGAGCATTAATTGTTGATGAGATAAAAGTACAATACTATCGAGCATTTACAACTTCTCTTGGTCTCCAAGTTGGCATTGGACGCAAAGACCTGGTTATCCTGTTCTTTGATGATGCTGCGATGGATGAATTCCTGTACAGTTCTGGTTGGGAGATCGGCGTAGACGGCTCTGTAGCCTTATTTACAATGGGAGCTGGAGGATCAGCGGATACCATTACCAGAAAGGACCCTATTGTAGGCTTTGTATTTGGTCACAAAGGTTTGATGGCAGGTGTAAGTTTAGAAGGAACAAAATTTTCAAAAAGTTGGCCTAATTCTGATATCAATGAAGATCAAGAGCAACTGGATATTGATGAATTTAATGAAGAAAATATAGAATAAATGAGCCCTTTGTGTTCACTTCGCTCTTTAACTCAACCAGATCTAGAAGATATATTTTACAACTGCCAGCCATAATCACTGCTGCCTCTTTCTCACCATCACTAGCTCCTAAAGACATCACTAATAATAGTGAGCTGGATTTTGAAGACCCTTTAGACAATTTATATGCTTTTGGGAAACTATGGGGTTCTTATGATAGCAAGCCAACATATGGAGGTTATCAAGGTGTTCTATTTGCAAGAATCGGTACTCGCAGACTAATTCCATTATTTGGTTATGTTGGATGTGGAAATATGCAATCCCGTCTAAATGCTGATAAAACAATAAATATTAGAGGAACCGAAGCGGGTTATTTTACAGATTTGACAAGTGGAAAAATTATCGATGATTGGATGAATCCATGGACCAATGAAAAAGTCAAAGTTTTCCCTTTTATTAATAAAGCTATGAGAGCCCATCTCACCACTGAGATGCCCAGGTTTGCAATGGGGAATACAGCTACGGACACTCCAACATTGATGAATCAGACCGCTGCACAGAAACGCTCAGGAACGGTGCCTTTTATCCTTCCTTGGCAGCAATTGGGGGATCAATACTTATTAACATGGGAATACTCTCATGAATATACGAATCCTGTCACAAAAGATAAATGGCCCAAGGCACACACCACAACAACCATTAATCCTTCCGAGCATTTTTCATTTTATACACCTATTGGTGAAATGAATAATAAATCAATACCATCCTCTCCTTTTCATGCAGGATTTATGAGAACATCTCCTTGGTGGCCATGGATGAAAATGGGACAACATCAAATCGATGGATGTTTGTTTGGTAGAATGCATAGCTTCCAGATTACTGGAACTACTGACGACATTCCAAGGGTGGTGCTTGAGAGAGTAGAAAAAGACCACCCTGAAATCCTTGAAAAACAACATGGCTGGGGCACTACGAATCCTAAAGGCACTTGGGAGACATATGCGGAAGAAGTTTCACCTGAGATAATATAAATAGAAGATTAAACTTAATATAGGATTTCCTTAATGAATCACAATGCTAAATTACTAATCTTATTTGTTCTCTGTTGCCAAGGTTGTTCGCAATCAATTGTAGTTAATACAATAATACCTGATCCACTAGTTTCCAAAATTGAGAACTATAACATTGCTGTTGTCTACGGCCCTGATATTAAAAGTTTTCATTTTGAAGATACCGATATTGAACCCAGTGACATTACTTTAAGTATCGACTTCCAAGATAGTCAAATGCTTACTTTTTCAAAAATTCTTAATGGTTTTTTCCACAACTTAACTACTGTAGACAGTGGCAATAAGGAAATAATCAATGGGATTGACCTCTATCTTGAAATTAAATTAGAAGCCATTGAATACCTAAGTCCTATACAGTCTGGAAGTGAAAAACATGCCATCTGGTTCAATTATAAAATCAAGATCTTTGATCATCAAAGAACTCCAACAACATCCTGGGATATAACGGGTTACGGTGAAGATACAATAGGATCCCTCAAATCTACTCAATCATTAGAAAAAGCAGTTAATTCTGGATTAAGAGATGTTGGTGTGAACTTAAGCATGAAAATCGAAGATGATTTTCAAAAATTGATAGAATAATTATATGATGAATAACCCTTTTCTATTTGCTCTCTTTTGCTTTATGGCTTTTTTTATAAGCAGCTGCACAACTTCTCGTCTTGAAGAACAAGTCAATCTTCCTTTTAATCTCAGTGAAGGTGAAGCGGTTGTTATCATTGCAAATAGTTACCATTCAGGAAATCAAACTGAATACGACTTTATTCAATGTATTAATAAATCTCTTTCAAAAAAACAAAATAGCTTTAACGTTCTCCCAACAGAAGATTTCCAAAATATGCTTTACCCATGGCTTGAACCGCGAACTGCCCCACAAACACCAGAAGACTTACCTCAATTATTGAGTAGAGTTTTAGTGCGAGAAACAATGGAAACACATAATGTTAAATATTTAATTAATATCAGCGGTGAAACTAAAACCAACTCAAGTTCTGGAGCCCTATCATGTGCAGCTGGTCCAGGTGGTGGTGGCTGTTTTGGATTAGCTTGGTGGGATGATACATCCTCATACTCAGCATCAGTGTGGGACATAGCACAAGAATCATCTGTAGGAAGTGTCAGTGCAACCGTCAGTGGAACATCGGTTATTCCTGCATTGATCATTCCGATTCCGATCATAGCAAGAACAAAATCTTCAGCGTGTAATGGACTGGTAACACAATTGTTAAAATTCTTTTCAACTAGTTAAACGTTTGTAACGAATCAATCATTTTTAGTCAAAAAAAAATAATCTACCTTTTGATCGGAGTACTCATCATTTCGTTCCCTATTCAGCACCTTCAATCAACAGATGAAACTATTCCAGAAGTTCTGATTTCAAAACCTGAAGACAGCCATTTGTTGCAATTGGTTACAGCTTTAACTGAGCAAGCTCATTACTCAAAAAAGAATGTAACCAATGAACTTTCACCCTTTATTCTAGTTAATTTTCTAGAAGAACTTGACCCTTCAAAGATGTATTTTACAAAATCAGACTTTCATTATTTTCAACGATATCGATATCAAATTGATGACGCACTTAAACAAGGGAAGTTGGAACCGATTTTTGATATTTTTAGAATCTACAGGCTGCGTGTCCAACAACGATTGGAATTTTGTATGAATTTCATTTTGAAGAAAAAAGACTTTAATACAGATGATTATTATGACTTTGATCGTAATATAAAAGATTGGTCAAATAATGAGATCGGACTAAAATCACTATGGCAAGGAAAAGTACAAAATGACCTATTGATGATTATTCTTGCAGGTCAAACACAAACAGAAGCTGTACAAATTCTGAACAAAAGATACAGTAGATTTGTTAAGACGGTCAACTCTTATAAAAAACACGATGTCATTAATATTTTTCTGAATGCCTATGTTCAAACTCTAGATCCACATTCAATTTACTTTGACCCCTTACAAGCTGAAGAATATGAAATACAAATGAGCCTATCCTACCAAGGCATTGGTGCACGACTAAACATGGAAAACGAGCTAGTTAATGTTGTTGATGTAATTCCAGGAAGTCCAGCTTCTAAAGATGGTCGTTTGAAATCAGGGGATAAAATTACTGGAATTCTAGATCAAAAAAATAAATCACTCATAGATGTTATTGGCTGGAATTTGAACGAAGTTGTTAAACTAATTCGAGGACCTAAAGGAAGCGAGGTAACACTTCAAATCATGCCTTTAGATTCCAACTTAGAATCACCCTACCTATTGACGCTTAAAAGAGACGAAGTTCAATTAGAAGACCAAGCAGCCTCAAGTGTTATTGAAGAACTTCAGATGAACGATAGAACATATAGCATTGGCATAATTACAATTCCAAGCTTCTATCAAGACTTTAGGGCAAAAAAAAGAAACGAAGAAACGTTTAGAAGCACTTCAGAAGATGTTAAAGAAATTGTTGATAACCTAATGGAGATTGGTATTGATGCCTTGCTGATAGACCTGAGAGGTAACGGAGGTGGATTACTGACTGAAGCAACAGCATTAACTGGACTGTTTATTGATGATGGACCTGTTGTTCAGCTCAAAGATTCAAGAAATAAAATTGAAATCATTGATGATCCGATTTCAGGTTCCATATATAAAGGACCTTTAGCTGTTATGGTGGATCGCTTCAGTGCATCGGCTTCTGAAATATTTGCAGGAGCAATTCAAGATTATTCTAGAGGCATTGTGATAGGACAACAAACCTTTGGTAAAGGTACAGTACAAAGTATCTACCCTCTTGATCGTTTTTCTAGATTTAAGTCAAAAAATGGTTTTGGTCAATTGACCTTAACGATTGGAAAATTTTATAGAATATCTGGGAGCGGCACTCAAAATCGAGGCGTTGTTCCAGATATAGAATTACCGTCCTTTATTAATAAAGATCGATTTGGAGAAGAAACTAAGAAAAATACGCTTCCCTGGGATCGGATAACATCTCTAAAGTATGATCATGATTTATCCTTAGATAAATCTATTGCCCTTTTACAAGATAAATATTCACAAAGATCTAAAAATAACTTACCACTTAAATTCCTTAAAGAAGATATTGATAGTATTAAAATTCAAAATCAAAATACCAGACTATCCTTAAACCTTGATATTCGTATAAACGAAAGAGAACAGATAAAAATAGCTAACCAAGAAAGACGCACAAAAAGACTGGAACAACTTGGTTATGCAGACAATGAAGACTTTGATGATTTTGTTTCAAAAACATTACTCAACGAGGTTTTAAAGATGATGGTGGATCTAATAGATTATAATGATCCAAAGCCAGATGATAGTCAGCCAAATCAACCTTTCGGCCATTCCTGATGGTGTAAATCAATGACAAATCTATGCTTATGAGAAATGTTTTGGTGCTCATGTTGGTGACCATGGGTTTCTTCCAGATTATCGTCATCATGTGAATGTTGATGATGTTGATCCTTGTGATTATGATCATGCGTATGGAATTTTGATTCATGACTATGTGTTAAATTACTATCTTGCTCGTTAGGCCAGAATAGAATACTAAAAATAAAGCACATCAAAACGATACAACTTAAAAATAGTGCACTAAAACTAAATCCATAATACAAAACCAGGAAACCAGTGATGGGGTAAGTAATCAGCCAACACAAGTGAGACAGTGCAAATTGAGCAGAAAAATAAGATGTTCTATCTGATGGGGACGCAGAGATGTTGACGATTTTACCAGATGGCGTTTGCACAAGCGACCACCCTATTCCAACTAAGAACCAACATGGTAAAGCATAAAAATAAGATGGCATTGTAGACATTAAAACCAAGCCAATCGACATCAATAGAGTTCCTGATTGGATAATTATTTTATCTTGGATGTGTTTTGATATTTTTGGATAGGACAACGCTGCTAACATCGATCCAAAACCAGAGAAAGCAAAAAATATTGCCAAATCACTATCGCTGCCACCTAAGTATTCCTTGACATAGATGATCGTATTTACAATCAACATTGCACTCGAACAAGCTACTGCAAAATAAAGGATTAAGAGTGTCCTTAAACGAGGTGTTTTAAAATAGGATTTAATACCAAAACTGACCTCATCTATGAGTGATCCGGTTCTCTGAGCGGGTTTAGCAATAGGCATCATTGTGACTACAATAATGGCTGCTGAACAAATAAAAGCCATTGAGTTACCCACAAATAAACTAGAATATGAGAAGAAGAATAAAGCGATTGCAGCAAAAGATGGGCTGAGCAAGTTTTCTAAATCATAAGCAAGCCTTGAATATGAAAGTGCTTTTCCATACTGTTCTTCATCTTCAAGAATATCGGGTATGACGGCTTGAAAAACAGGTTTAAATCCTGCAGAAAATAAGTTTAATAAAAAAATTAGGGCGTAGATATGCCACAACTGTGAAACAAAAGGCATCAATAGCACCAGTAATGCTCTGATGATATCCAAAGAAATTAAAAAGGGCTTTCTATCAAAACGATGAACGATGGCACCAGCAAGCGGTGCAAAAAAAACATAAGCGATCATTTTATAGGCTAGCGCAATACCTAGAACTCGACCTGCATTGTCTCCAGCTAAATTGTAGGCTAATAATGATAAACCAACGGTTGAAAGTCCAGTTCCAACCAGTGCAATCACTTGTGCAATGAACAGGTTTCTAAAGACAGGATTGCTAAGTGGATTAGGTTTTTCCATCTTTTTATTTCAACTTGTATCTGTCATTGATTAATTTTTTAAACCATTTATTGACAATCAAGCTCTTTGTTAAATTACTCTGAACACCATGCTCAGGTTTAGAGTCATCAAATTCCAACATAGTGGAATTCTCATTCCTATGTAGACTGTTTGGATTTAAGTCAACACGCTTCACTTCCAGAATTTTTGCGTCTAAAAAAAGCCTGGCTCTTAAGTTAAAGAGATAACTAATTTTCTCTGAATCATTCTTTTGATAATGCATCTCTATATCCACCGTGTAGACAGATAATATATTCATGTTTATCTGGATTTCTCGTTGTCCTAAATTTGAGGTCAGTATCAACTCAATAGTTGTTTTTGTGCTGAAATACGATCCTGTGTATTGTGCTAATGGTTTTGATAGCAGCAAATACAGAATGTTGTAGTTTTGCTCGTAGACTGAATACAGATCATCAATTAACAGATCTGGTTTAACCTCTTTGATCTTTTCTGTTGCAAATAATTTTAAACGCTTTTCCACTTTCCCCGCTCTCACAAAGTTTCAGGACTAATGCTACTTTTCTGTTAAATGGAATTATAAATCAATTAAACTATGAATTTAAAAACTAAAATTTAAAAATCTACTGAAATAGGAGAATCACAATGACATTTGCCTACGTTTGTATTTTCATAGCTATGTTGCTACCTATGTATTGGGCGGGTATGGCTAAAAAAGAATCCAAGATTCCATTTGATAATAATGCACCGAGAGACCACATTGCTCAACTCAAAGGAAAAGCAAAAAGCGCCTATTGTATTGAGCAAAACAGCTATGAATCTTTCCCCCCTTTCGCAATTGCTGTAGTTGTTGCACATTTAACAGGAGGAGTACAACTGACCGTTGATATTCTGGCCGGCATATATGTAGCATCAAGAATAATATTTGGATTGTGTTACTTACAAGGCAAAGGAACAATGAGGTCAATCACATTCATGGTTGGTTTAGTTTGTATTGTTGCTTTGTTTTTTGTTGGCGGTTAGTCGATCAGTCTAGGTTCAACAAATGATTCTTATAATGTTTTAGTTCATAAATGGAGTCGAAAATATCCTCTCTGGCGAGATGTTTGGATGATTTGCTATGGGATCGGGCAACTTCCGGTGCCCATAAATGAGAAATGATTTTTAAGGAAGTAACGTCTAAATTTCTATAACTAAAATGAGCTTCCAGATTTGGCATAAGCCGAGCCATGAATCTCCGATCTTGACAGATACTGTTGCCACACATTGGGGACTGCCCTTTCTCAGTTATTTTTTGTAAGAATTCCAAAGTCAGTTCTTCTGCCTCTTGGGTATTGATGTTGCTGCGTCTTACTCTTTCTAATAACCCAGATTTAGAATGTTGGTTTTGATTCCAGTTATCCATTTGTTCTAAAGCAGTTTCACTTTGATGGATAGCTAAATTTGGACCCTCTGCTATGACTTCAAGATCCCCTTCAGTAACAACAGTGGCGATCTCAATAATGGAATCTGTTTGAGTATCCAAGCCAGTCATTTCAAGATCAATCCAGATCAGTCTTTGTGATTGTTTAATCATAACAAGAACATATTAACAAAGTAATGATTGTATAATCACTAAAGATTATCTATGAAACAGTTGGACAATAATTATGGAATCATTACATCCGTTTACAACAAAACGGGTATGGTCGAATTATCCAATGGTTCTCGGGAACATTTTCTTACCAAAAATAATAAAATAAAACCAGTTGTTGGAGATTATGTGCTCTACGAACCGCTGGATGAGAAAACATTTTTGATTACCGAAATCTTAGAATCAAATAATCAATTGATGCGATTAAATACTAAAAGGCAGCCACAAACTGTTGCTTCCAATCTTACTCAGATATTATTGATAACCGCTCCACAACCTACTCCTAATTTATTATTGATTGATCAGTTTATTCTGATTAGTGAACTGATGAACTGCAGCTTATCAATTATTTCTAATAAAATTGACCTCACCGATGAGAGCCCTCATTCACTACATATTTATGAAGAGTTGGGTTACCGTTTGGTAGAAATTTCAGCAAAGTACAAAACCAATTTGGAACATTTGTTGGATTTACTAAATCATCAGACAACTATACTTTTAGGTCAATCTGGGGTGGGGAAATCAACCATCATCAACCTACTGATAGACAACAATCATAACAAAACAGACATCTTGTCAAGAAAGACCAAGAAAGGCAGACACACAACTTCTGCAATCACAATGCATCGAATTTTGGAAAACGGTTATTTAATTGACACGCCGGGGATTGAAAATCTAAGACCGAATATCTCTGCTATCAAAGAATTCGAAATTGGTTTTAAAGAAATCCATACACACTCTGAAGGTTGTAAATTTAGAGATTGCCTTCACATCAACGAACCAGATTGTGCTATCAAAAAAGCATTAAAAGAAGGAAAGATTACAATCAAAAGATACGACAATTACAAAAAACTAATCACTGAATTCCAAATTACACAGTCATTCTAGTACATTTCTATTCATAATTGCTCGCGTTAGAGTATTGGAATCAACATACTCCAGTTCGCCACCAATGGGTACACCATAGGCAATTCTGGTTGCTTTGATTTCATAAGTTTCAGCCACAGATGCAATAAAGGCTGCTGTTGCTTCTCCCTCCACCGTTGTCCCAGTCGCCAATATAATCTCGTTGATGACTTTCTGTTTGAAAATTTCTTCTAATTGATCGATTTTTAACTCCTCACGTCCAACCCCATCAATGGGTGAAAGATGGCCCATTAGAACAAAATACCTACCTTTAAATTGCATGGTATTTTCTATTGCGATTAAATCTGTTGGTGTTTCAACAATGCAAAGGATAGTTGGATCTCGCTTTGAATCATCACATATTTCACACACCCCTTCTTCTGAATACATTCTACAAATTTTGCATTCTTGAATTGTGTCTAGGGATTTTTGGATGGCTTCAGAGAGAATTAGTGCTTTTTCAGTGTGGTCATGTTGTAACAGGTAAAAAACTATTCTTTGGGCACTTTTAATTCCTATCCCTGGAAGGTTTTTAAACGCTTGGATCAAATCCTGCAATATGGGGCTGTATTTATTCATTGGGGGCTAGTTTTCAAGGGTTGCACTAAAAAGATCTTTCACTTTTTCTAGAATCGGGTCAGATTTGCTTCGAGACTCATTCATAATCAATTGTTCTTCATGTTTTATCGATTCCTTCTTTGCCAATGTCAGTCCGCTTTCTGATTCTTGTTCAATACTGATGTTGCTCACTGATGCAAAGTGATTGATTAACAACTCATTAAATTTTTGATTTAGTTGATCTGAAAGTAAATGGCCGTGATCTGAATCAATGGTCAAGTAAAGAGTATTTTGTTTAAGGGATTTAAAACTACAATGTAATGCAAGTTGCCTCAGGGCTCCTGAAAGGTTTAGCTTTTTGATTTCTCGAAGCCAGTTCTTAGCATTCAATTGCAGTTCATCTTGCTCTATATCAGGTGCTGATTCATTGGGTATTGATGTTTTTTTAAGCGTTGTTGAGATCCTGGGTTTTTTGACTGTTGCCGGTACTGTTTGAGCTTCACTCGATTGTTCATCGGTATTGGCAGTGAATGCGAACATTCTTAATATTGCCATTGCAAACCCCTCTCTCTGGCTTGGTGCTAAATCTATGTCCCGTTTGGATGTGATGGTAATCTGATAGAGAAGCTGGATGACTTCTGGCTGAATTTTTGTAGCAAAATCTATCACCGCTTTATCCACTTCTTGTTCACTATCGAGTTGTTTGCTACCAGTAATTTGAAGGAAAGCTATTTGCTGTAAAATTGAAGCCATATTATCGAGCAAGGATTTATAATCTGGGTAGAGATCGTCTAAATCATGCAAACCCTGATTCAATGTCACAGGGTCTTGGTCGATGATGGAGGTCAATAATCCAAAAATATTATTGATATCAATCGTGCCTAACATGAGTTCTACTTGATTAGCAGTCAATGAATAATCTTCAAAAGCCAACGCCTGGTCTAACAAACTCAATCCATCTCTCATGCTGCCATCTGCTGTTTTACTTAATATTGTTAGAGCGTTGTCTTCATAATCTACGTCTTTTTCTGCATCACAGATCTCCTTCATTCTGCTCTTGATTAACTCTGATGAGATTTTTTTAAGATTAAATTTCATGCACCTTGATAATACCGTAATGGGAAGTTTATGACTCTCAGTGGTGGCTAGGAGAAATTTCACATGCGGAGGTGGTTCTTCTAAGGTTTTCAACAAAGCATTAAATGAATGTTTAGACAATTGATGCACCTCATCAATGAGGTAAATCTTAAATCTGCCGATCGTCGGCGTATATTGGGTGTTTTCAAGGAGTTCACGTGTTTCTTCAACCTTTGATTGTGATGCGGCATCAACTTCGATTAAGTCGAGATAATTGCCTTCATCAATGGCTATGCAAATTGCACACTGCCCACAAGGTTCAGAAACAATGCCTGTCTCACAATTCAACGCTTTGGCCAGTAATCTCGCAATGGTCGTTTTGCCAACACCCCTTGTGCCTGCAAATAAAAAAGCATGATGTACTTTATTATTGGTTAACGAATTTTGAAGAGCTTTGACAACATGATCTTGTCCTGAGACTTCAGAAAATAATTTAGGCCTATACTTCCTTGCTAAAACTAGATAACTCATTAAACAAATTAATAAAAAAATAAATAAAATAATACAGATTGTTGAAAAAACTAACGATTTCTATTGTATAAAAAAAAAGTCCTTAATAAAGGTCCTTTTACTTTATTTACAAGTTAATTATTAGAATGTAGTCTGTTTCCTATAGATTGAGGAGCAAAGCTGATATTCAAATGAAACAAGAACATGTTAATGTCGTCATCGTAGG
>CAXGBD010000032.1:0-14033 GCA_964008355.1 uncultured Gammaproteobacteria bacterium
TTAGCAGGGGAGCGCTTTCAGCCACTCAGCCACCTCTCCTAAATAAGACTAAAACTCCAGGTTTTTGATCCAATCTTTGGCTAGATCGAAGGATTTTAATAAATTTTCTGTATCTGAGCCACCTGCATTTGCAAAATTAGCTCGACCTCCTCCTTTGCCACCAAGTACTTTTGACATTTCATTTGCCAAAATATTAGCTTGAACTTTTTCTACCAAGTCCTCGGTTACACCGATTGCGACTCTAACTTTACCTTTGGAACTCTTACTAGCCAGAATAATCACTCCTGAACCTATATCTTGTTTAATTTGGTCGATTGCAGAACGCATAACCGAAGGTTCAGTATCTTCTGCCAATTCTTTAATGAGCAAAGATATGCTGTTGATTGTTTCGATTTCATTTGCTGTATCTCCAGACGGCTGACGAATGATTTGAGCCTTCAAATCCTTAATTTCAAGATTCATTTGTCGATTGTTATTCACTAAAGTTTGAACTTTTTTCTCTATTCCATCCCGTCCGGTTTGCAACATGTCAGCAAGTTTCTCAACCAAGTATTCTGTTTCTTCAGCCCATTTCAATGCTTCATCTCCTGTTATAGCTTCAATTCTCCTAGTTCCTGAGGCAATACTCGACTCTGAAATAATCTTAAAAAATCCAATTTCTCCAGTGTTTTTAACATGCGTTCCACCACAAAGTTCTTTGGAGAATAATTCAACATTGACCACTCTAACTTCTTCACCATACTTTTCCCCAAACAAAGCCAAAGCACCTGATTCTAAGGCTTCATCATGTTTCATAATACTTGTTTCAACATCAATATTCTTCTCTATTTTTTTATTCACCAATTCTTCAATCTGTCTTAATTCCTCTGTTGTTAATGCCTGATCGTGAGAGAAATCTAAACGAAGTCTTTTGTCTCCAACCGCAGAACCCCGTTGAGCAACATGATCACCTAAGACATTGATTAAGGCAGAATGCAATAAGTGAGCACTGGTATGATTTAAAGTAATTGCCTGGCGTCTGATCGGATTAATTGTTGCTTTGACTTTATCGTTTAATGCCATAGTTCCATTAGTGACTGTGCCCAAATGAACCAAAGCATCTCCTGAAGATTGGGTATCTAATACTTGAAATGCACCCGTCTTGGATTGAATGGTCCCAACATCACCAACCTGACCGCCGCTCTCAGCATAGAAGGCAGTTTCTTCAAGGATAACCTGACCAGTTTCCCCTTTGGCTATTTGGTTGATCAACTGATCTTTAATAATGCCAGTTACCTTTGTGTCATTTTCATGTTGATCATACCCTAGGAAACTCGTTTCCAGACCATGATCGACTTCCTTCACTTGCTGTCGAGAAAATTGGCTTGCGGTTCTAGCCATTTCCTTCTGTCTATCCATTGCTTTATCAAAGCCTTTTTGATCTATTTTAAGTTGCTTCACTCTGGCAATATCAGAAGTCAGATCTACAGGAAATCCATAAGTGTCATAAAGTTTAAAAACAAATTCTCCAGAGAGAATATCCCCGGAAAGGCTATCTATCTCTGTCTCCAGCAACCTCATACCCTGCGCCAAGGTAGCTGAAAAACGCTCCTCCTCTGTGAGGATAATTCGTTTTATGTATTCACTTTTCTGAGCCAGGTCAGGATAAGCTTCACCCATTTCTTTGACTAAAGGATCTATGACCTCATGAAAAAATGGTTCCTCGACTCCCAGTTCATATCCATGGCGTAGAGCCCTTCTGATAATCCTTCTCAAAACATAGCCTCGACCTTCTCTGCCAGGACTCACGCCATCCAATATTAGGAAAGCTGCTGCCCGAATATGATCTGAAATGACTCGATAGTGATTATTGCTGCCAGCATCACCAATGAGGGAGGAGACTGCTTTAATAATATTTTTAAAAAGATCAATCTCGTAGTTGCTTTGTACCCCTTGCATCACGGCTGCAATCCTTTCAAGACCCATGCCTGTATCCACTGATGGTTTCGGCAGCTGAGTTAACTGGCCATCTTCTGCTCGTTCAAATTGCATAAAAACAAGATTCCATATTTCAACAAATCGATCTCCTTCTTCGGATTCAGAACCTGGTGGCCCACCCTCTATATGAGGTCCATGATCATAAAAAATTTCGGTACACGGACCGCAAGGTCCCGTTTGCCCCATGGACCAAAAATTAGAGGCTTCTCCCATTCGCACCAACCGATCTGGATTGACTTTAATTTGATCCAACCAAATAGCAGCAGCCTCATCATCATCCTTGAAAACACTAACCCATAAACGGTCTGGGTCAATGTTGAGTTCTTCTGTAATAAACTCCCATGCAAAATGAATAGCTTCTTCTTTGAAGTAATCTCCAAAACTAAAATTGCCTAACATTTCGAAAAACGTATGGTGCCTATCTGTATAGCCGACGTTATCCAAATCATTATGCTTACCTCCAGCTCTGAGACATCTTTGAACCGAGACCGCTCGTTGTGATTGCCTTTGCTCGTTTCCTAAAAAAACATCTTTAAATTGAACCATTCCAGCATTGGTAAACAGCAATGTTTGATCATTTGAAGGGATCAATGATGAACCTGAAACTTTTTCATGTTCCCTTGATTCAAAAAAATTTAAAAACAATTCTCTGATTTCATTCGTTTTCATTGCTTTATTCATCATCAACGTTGGCTACAAAGGGGCTGATTGCTTTGATTACCTGCAAATTTGTAAATCCTCTATTACTTAAAAAACGCATCAATTTTAACTTTTTATCATAATCAACTTGTTTGGCTGTACCCAGTTTTTTCTTCAATACATCAGTGGCGATTTGAATCCATTCATGATCATCAACTTCAAGCAGAAAGCGTTGAATGACATCACCACTGACACCTCTTTGCTGAAGTTCTGATTCTATCCTTAATGGACCTTTGCCTTTTCTCAAAGAGAAAGTGAGAAAGGATTCTGTAAATCTCGAGTCATCTAAAAGATGGTCATCTACCAGTCGATGAAGCTCCTGATTAATCGCATCTTCGTTAAAATTTTTTTGTAATAATTTTGTTTTTAATTCAAAAAATGAATGTTCCCTTCTAGCCAGTAGATCCATGGCTTTTTTACGAATTGATACGTTTTCTGAGTGATCCTCAGTCAAAATGAAATGATTCTATGAGTTTACTCTTCTTTAGATTCTTCATCAGACTCTGAATTCCGATCGGGTAGAAGAATGTTCCTAATTTTAGTGTTTAAGTCCTCCGAGATCGCTTTATTGTCCAATAAAAATTGCCTCACATTCTCTTTTCCCTGGCCAATTCTCTCAGTTTGATAACTATACCATGCACCCGATTTTTCTATTAGTTCATGTTCCACACCGATATCAATAATCTCCCCTTCCCTGGAAATTCCATGACCGTAAATAATTTCAAACTCTGCGATCTTAAACGGAGGTGAAACCTTATTTTTAACCACTTTCACCCTAGTTTGATTACCCACAATTTCGTCGCCTTTCTTAATGGCGCCGATCCTTCTAATATCTAACCGGACTGATGAGTAGAATTTGAGTGCCAGCCCACCTGTTGTGGTTTCAGGATTGCCAAACATAACACCGATCTTCATGCGAATTTGATTCACAAATATGATCATCGTATTGGACTTCTGTATATTTGCAGTCAGCTTTCTGAGTGCCTGTGACATCAATCTTGCCTGTAGACCAACGTGACTAGCACCCATATCTCCTTCAATTTCTGCTCGAGGAGTCAAAGCGGCAACCGAGTCAATGACAATTACATCTATTGCTCCTGAGTTGACCAACATATCGGTAATTTCAAGTGCTTGTTCACCCGTGTCAGGCTGAGAAAGAAGAAGCTCTTTTGTATTGACACCTATTTTTTCGGCATACACCGGATCCAAGGCATGTTCTGCATCGATGAATGCAGCAGTACCACCTGTTTTCTGACACTCTGCTACAACTTGAAGAGTTAAAGTTGTTTTACCTGAAGACTCAGGTCCATAGATCTCAACAACCCGTCCTCTGGGAAGTCCACCTATACCTAATGCATGATCAAGACCGATTGAACCAGTTGATATTGATTCAATAGCCAGGTCCACATGGTCTTCACCGAGCTTCATTAAAGAGCCTTTGCCAAATTGTTTCTCAATTTGACTAACTACTGAGTCCAGGGCTTTATTTCGATTTTTTGGATTCATGTTTTGTTACCAAACATTTATGGTTGTATTGCCTTAAATGAGTATTCTAGTAAAAATTATATCCTTTTAGATAATTTAATTCTTAATTGATTTGACTCTTTCTGATGAACCATCAGAGTTGTCAGAAAATACAAATCCAGAGAGGTCAGTTAATCTTTGAATGATGTCATTTTAATTTATATTGATCTCATCGCAGCCGCCTTTACTCGGCAGATCAATATCCTTCATAAGCTTATTGAGCTCGGATTGTGAGCTGGTTTCTGCTGCTTTTAAAATGAGTTTAGGTGAAAGAGCTGGGGTAAATAAATTAATAAAATTAACCAAATAATTTCTCAATAACATACCTCTTCTAAAACCAAACCAAGTAGTGCACTGTGGGAAAATATTTTCACCACTGGTTATAGCAAACACTTCATGATCCTCGCAATGGTATGCCATGCCGGCTATTACACCTACTCCCATACCCATATTGACGTACGTTTTGATAATATCTGCATCTCTTGCCGAGAACACAATATTTGGTTTCAATCCGATATTCTCAAAAGTTTCACTAAACGATGTGTCCGGCTCCACGCTAAATGCATATGTCACCAGTGGTTCTTTTGCCAAACGATTAATAGTTAAACGTTTAAAATCTTTTGTTATGGGATGATCCAGTGGAGCAATGATGGCATGGTACCAATTGTAAGCTGGTAATAATACAAGTTCTCTTTGTAACTCCAACAAATCCGTAGCGATAGCAATATCCACTTCACTAGTCTGGACCATTTCTTGAATCTGACTGGCAGAACCAAGCTTTAATTCTAATTTAACCTTTGGGTAATCAAGTTTGAAGGTTTTGATAACATCGGGTAGAACATAGCGTGCTTGTGAATGGGTAGTGGCAATAGTCAACACCCCTTCATCAACTGATGACAATTGTTGACCAAGCAATCCAATATTACTGACATCTTGTAGAATTTTTCTTGCATAAAAAACAACTTCATCACCAAAGGGAGTAAGATCAGTCAGCTTTTTACCTTTGCGCACAAAAATGGTTGCCAATAACTCTTCTTCAAGCAGTTTGAGTTGTTTGCTTATTCCAGGTTGACTGGTATTCAAATTTTCTGCAGCCAGACTGATATTCAGCCTATTATCGACAACTGCAATCAAGTATTTCAATTGGGTCAGGGTCATGATTGATCCATGTAAAAGAAATTATTTATAATAATTTATTATATAAATTATTTTAATATAAGTAATGGTAATAAATAGGATCTATGGTTACGGTCTGCCTTCAACAACCACGGCCATATACATAATATTCTGATCAAATTTAGAGGGCCATCTGGCACCAATTCTCGGATTATTCATCAATATCAAAGGGAAACATTCGCTCAATATACTAGGCTCCCGTTGACTGGATGTGATTTTGTAACAAAATAACTGCTCACCAGTATCGCCTTTCACCCACCAGCTACCTTGATATTCTAAATTTGTACTGACACTACCCGTTGAATCAAAATAAACATCCAGATCAAAAGGGTTCTCTCCCAACATGACTGTATAGCGAATTGTAGATTGATACAAATTGCTCCAATAATCCTGTTCGGCATCGGTATTTTCTACTTGTTGAGCAACAGAAGAGTAACCCAGAACTCCAAAAACAATAATGATAATTGCCTGAAATATAAAGGAATTATTTCTCTGTCTCTTGTCTAGGATCATGGTCTTCTAATAATAAAATCTATCGAATACCATATCAAAATAAAAAGGATTAATTAATAATTTCCCTGATTTAATATAATTAGTGGATTCAATGTTATAGGATATTTACTTCAATCTTAAGGCATGAAAACATTGATCAAAACCATTCAGAGAATCTTATTAATCATAACGTTGGCGATCGTTTTGTCCGTTGGATTCCTATTCGTACAAGAACCACTTGTTATGAGTAGATTGGGAGGTATGCTGCTGGGCAAAAAAACAGGGGTATACAAAATTGTCACCTCTGGTGATGGATTGTCAATTAAAAATAATTTAGGTGAAAAAACAATTAGTCAGCAAGCACTGGATGAAGCAACTGCCTATGCTAGGGAAACCAAATCGCATGCATTATTGGTATTTCATCAAGGTGAACTTCAACTAGAAGAATATTTTCCTGGATATGATGAAAAAACACTATCAGATACAAACTCCATGCATAAAACGGTCTTGGCTCTATTAATCGGCATTGCCATTGACCAGGGCTTTATCGACAACGTGGATGAAAGTGCCTCCAATTATTTATCCGAATGGGCTCAGGATGAACGTCAGCAAATTACCATAAAACAGTTGCTTCAACAATCCAGTGGCATCCGTTATCCTCCCTTTTCATTTAACCCAACGGGAGAATGGATGAAATTTATGAATGGAGATGACACCCAAAACATCGCATTAAATCAACCTCTAGAGCAAACACCAAATTCTGAATTTGCCTACAATGGTATTAACCCACAAAATCTCGGACTGTTACTAGAGAGAGCCACTAAGAAAAGTTACTCGGATTATCTGTCTGAAAATTTATGGCGTTATATGAAGGACGATGCCTTTGTGACATTGGATGCAGAGAAACATGCAACAACAAGAATGTTTTGCTGCTTGGATGCAACAGCCAGGGACTTGCTTAGAATTGGACTGTTGATTCTAAATCAAGGTAGACTAGGTGATTCAAGAATTGTATCTGAAACATGGATTCGTGAAATGATAACTCCATCAGATTTAAACCCTAATTATGGTTATTTAACTTGGCTTGGCACTGAATACCAAGAAAACAGAATCTATAACAATAAAAGCTCAGCGACTGGATTTCATTCTGAGCCTTTTGTAGATGAAGATATTGTATTTTTAGATGGCTTTGGTGGCCAACGAGCCTATATCATTCCTTCTAAAGATCTTGTAATTATTAGAACAGGAGCAATAGTATGGGACTGGGATGATGCGAAACTACCAAATATAATCAGCAAAGGAGTAAACTAAGTAGGAAAAATCATGATCAAGAAATTTTTCAAATGGTTGGGTATCGGAATCTTTATCATCATTGTTGGAGGTTTTTTACCTGCTACATTGGGTGCCTATGGTTTGTTCTGGGAGAGGTGGACAACATCATTACTGGGTAATCCACTCAACCCAAAATTATCTTGGTACACCCCTCAAGAAACAATCTCAGGAAATTATTCCGAGGCACTATTAACATCGAAAGATAGTGAAATACCACCGAATGTATTTCAAGAGGCCAATGATTATGCAGAGCTTCACGGTAGTGATGGTTTGGTTATCCAACATCAAGGAGAAATCGTCTTTGAGAACTATTGGAATGACAAACAACCTGATAGTTTATTTGCACTCCATTCAATGACCAAAACAATGAATGCCTTGCTCATGGGTCACGCCATAGCAGATGGCTTCATTGATTCAGTTGATATTCCTGCAGCAACATTCCTAGTGGAATGGAAAGGCTCAGAAAAGGAAGCTATTCAAATCAGGGATTTGCTCAACATGGCCAGCGGATTGCAAGAAAGCTATGATTTCTCACCCAGCTCAGCAAGAATCCAGAGAATGATGGGTCTGGACATCATTCAACCTAATATTGACGTTGGCATTGATGGTATGCCTGGACAAGTATTCTCACATGTCAATCCCAACAGTCAACTGCTTGGCATCATCATAGAAAGAGCATCGGGTCAGAGAATCAGTGATTATCTCTCAGAAAAAATTTGGAAAAAAATTGGAGCAAGAGATGCCTTGTTTTATGTCGATAAACCTGGGGGTATGGTACATACTGATTGTTGCATGTGGGCATCGATTAGAGACATGGTTCGCATTGGAGAGATGCTGATGCATAAAGGAGTATTCCAGGGCAGGCAAATTATGCCTTCTGGCTGGATAGAAGAAATGATCCAACCATCTAAAGCTAATGTAAATTACGGCATGCAATTATGGATGGGAAACGATTTTGCTGAGTACCGGCCTTATGATGCAAGAATGACAACGTTTGCAAATTATCATTCGGAACCATATAAGGCAGACGATGTTTTTTATCTGGATGGCCTGGGTAAAAAAAGATTGTATATCATTCCATCTAAATCTTTGGTAATACTAAGAACAGGAAAAAATTCAAAAGAATGGGACGATGCTAAATTGCCCAATCTATTTATCGAAGCACTCAAATAGAGGAGAGAAGTTTATGAATATAGCCATAGTTGGTGCTGCATATACAGGGTTGGCAGCAATAAAATATCTAAAAAACCTTGGTCATACTGTTAGTGTGACGACGACTAAAGAATCACGCAAAGAAGAACTAGAAGCAATTGCAGATAAGGTTTTTGTCATGCTCGGTAGTGATCGAGATCAAATGAAAGAGCTGCTGGCTAATCAAGATATTTTGGTGTTGACGGTTGCCGGAGGCATGGTTGAGAAAGATGGAAAAACAATTATGGACCCAGATCTTTATAGAGACGCCTATGTGGGAACTGCGGAAAGTGTGGTTGATGCCATCGGATCTGATTCTAGCCTGCGTCAAATAATTTTCACTAGCTCTCTGAACGCCTACGGAGACGGTGGTGGAGCAGACCAAATCACTGAAGAAACACCATCCAATCCATTGAATCCATTTCAAGCAGTATATGTGGAAACCGAGCAATTGCTAATGGACCTTGCAGGGGATCAACTCAATGTTTGTATTTTTAGAACAGGAACTATTCACGGCCCAGGAAGAGAGTGGAAGAATCAGCTTACCATGCTCTCAGGACAAAAAGTCCCTTTCGATGGTAGTTCTGATGCAATGATCATCCACCGTGATGATGTTGTCAGCGCAATTGCATTGGCCATCAATGACAATTTCTCTGGTTACTTTAACCTCTTCAATGAAGTCAAAATATCGAAAGCCGAATTCTTTGCCAGTGTCTGTGACCAAGAAGGTCTAGAACATGTTGAGTGGTTGAATCTAAGCCCGGGACCAAAGAACGTCTCTAATCAGAAAATAAAAAACGCAGGACTGGTTTTACTCGACCCTGACGCTAGCCAAGATCATAAAGAGTTACTTTGATCACTCAGATACTGAGTATATAGAAAACTAATTTGTTGCCGTCTAAATCACGGACATAGGCTCCGTAAAAGGTGTCTGTTCTTTCTCCGGGCTCGCCCTCATCAGTTGCTCCAAGTGCCATAGCCTTGGCATACATTGAATCCACTTGATCTCTCGAATCCATGGGTAATGCAATCATGTTGCCATTGCCTACGGTGGCTTCTTTTTCATCATAAGGTTTGGCAACGGCAAACATGGACGATCCACCATCGACACGCCACAAAAAAACTCTGTCATTGGCAGCAAAACCAACAGCCCCAATCTCACTGAATAAATTGTTATAGAATTCCTTAGCCCTATCTAAGTCATTGGTTCCTATTGTTGTATAACCTATTAATTGATTTTTCATCATTGTCTCCCTTGGTCTTTTTTCAGGCCCATCCTATTTTAATTAATGGAGTTTATCATTGAATATTATAAGATAAGTCCTACCCAATTTCGGTATTTTCTATGGAAAACAATAGTCTACCAAAGGTCGGAGGACGATCAGCAAAATTTGCACTTGTGTTGCTCGTCATAGTTTATGTCGTTAATTTTATAGACAGACAAATACTTTCGGTTCTGGCAGAAGACATCAAAGCTGATTTAATGATTTCTGATAGTGATCTTGGCTTTCTATTTGGCACTGCCTTTGCTGTTTTTTATTCTATTTTTGGAATACCTCTGGGGAGGCTAGCTGATGTCTGGTCGAGAAAAAAACTGATCAGCATAGGCCTTGCAACTTGGAGTATCATGACTGCACTTTCTGGAACGGCGAAATCTTTCTTTGCCTTATCTGCTTATAGAGTGGGAGTGGGTATAGGAGAATCCAGTGCCAGCCCAGCCTCCTACTCGCTACTCTCTGACTACTTTTCTCCTAAAATGAGAACCACGATATTAGCTATTTACTCTAGTGGGGTTTATATCGGTGCAGGAATAGGATTGTTTCTAGGTGGATGGATTGTTGAATTATGGACAAATGCCTATCCAGATTCATCCTTAGCACCGCTAGGATTGAAGGGATGGCAAGCAGCCTTTATGGCAGTCGGAATACCAGGACTGATTTTGGCCCTATTTACCTGGCAAATTAAAGAACCTAAGAGGGGAATGAGTGATGGTATAGAAACTCCCGAACACCCTGCCCCTTTTAAAGCGATGTTAAATGAATTTATTGGCATTACCCCACTCGCACTATTGGGTTCCAAACAATCTAAAAAGCTTCTGGGTATCAATATTGTATTGGCCTTAACTATAGCCCTAGCTAGTTACTTCCTAATTTTATGGACAGGGGACATGATTCAATGGATTGCATTCGGGTTTGGATCCTACGTTGTGGTATGTTGGGTCCAAGGATTAAAAATTCGAGATCAAGGGACATTCTCAATGATCTTTAAGAGCAAGGCTATGCTCTTTACTGTGATCGGATTTCCTTTCATCTCATTTATTACTTATTCCACGGCTGCATTTGGTCCTGCATTTTATATGCGTAACTTCGGAATCAGTGAAGCTGAGGTTGCGACTGTTTTGGGTCTTACCGCAGCCGTTGCAGGAGCAATTGGAGTCATTTCTGGAGGAATCATTGGTGACAAATTACGGAAAAAATATGTTAATGGCCGTCTTTATATTGGCTTCTTGGTTATTTTTCTAACTGTTCCTTTCTCTCTTGGTGTGCTGTATTCAGAAAACCTTTATGCCTCTTATGCCTGGAACTTTATGGCTCAATTGGTTTCTCCGATGTGGGTAGGCATTGCCCCGGCAACGGTCTCTGACCTTGTGATGCCAAGAATGAGAGCCCTAGCAGGTGCCTTTTATATTTTGATGGTAAGCATGTTGGGTCTTGCCCTGGGTCCCTATTGTGTTGGATTATTAAGTGATACCTTGATCAACCAAGGATATTCTGATGGAGATGCGTTAAAAACTGCCCTCGCGGCTGCACTTGGAGTGCTGGTAATTACGTTAATTACGCTTCTTTTGGCCTGCCGTTATCTGCCTGAAGAAGAAGCCACTAAACTCGACCGTGCGAGAAAACTGGGTGAGATCGTATAAGGTTAAATTTTTAGTATTTGCTTGCCGAGATTCTTGCCAGTGAATAATCTGTTCAGTGTCTCCGGACAGTTCTCAATTCCTTCCTGAATGTCTTCCCTGTGTTTGATCTTACCTTCAAGTAACCAACCAGAGAGTTCTTGAATAGCCTGATCTGCTTTGTGTAAGAAATCAAGAACAAGAAACCCTTCCATACGAGCTCTTTGCACTAAAAGATTAATTATATTCCTGGGTCCTGGAGGCAGTTCCCCAGACAAATATCCTGATATGGCTCCACAAATGACAATCCTTGCGTTTAAATTAATATGCCAAAGAACGGTTTCAAGTAGTGGTCCACCCACATTGTCGAAATAGACGTCGATACCTGAATTCGCAACTTTAGGCAACTCTTTATGAACATCTGAATTTTTATAATCAATTACGTGATCAAGACCACAATCTTTTAACCAGGCACATTTTTCTTCGCCTCCGGCAATGCCAATTACATTGCATCCCTTGATTTTAGCTATTTGAGCCACTACTGAGCCTGTTGCACCTGCCGCGCCTGAAACTAAAACAGTCTCTCCAGCTTTGGGTTGTCCAACATCTAAAAGACCATAATAAGCAGTTATTCCAGTGGTTCCAAGAACGTTGAGCATCGTTGGAATTGGGAGAACATTGGGGATCACTCGGAACGCATTTTCTGCCTTCCCTGTACTAATGGTGTGAGTTTGCCAACCAACGAGGCCTGTTACCAAATCGCCCTCAGTATATTTTGGATTCTTTGACTCCAATACTGTGCCAATGCCTCCAGACCGAACTACTTCATCTATTTGTATAGGGGGCATGTATCCAGGAACATCCGTTAACCACATCCTTTGCGTTGGATCAACAGAAAGGTAGTTGTTAGCGATAAGAATTTGTCCGTCCTCTAATTTGGGCAAAACTTCTTCTATAAACTCAAAGTCGGATTCTTTAACCAAATCTACAGGTCTGGTTTTTAAGATCCATTTTTTATTGACGATCGACATTTTTCTCCTCACCAAATTTATTTTTTAGGCAGGGCATAGGCAATGATTTCATCGCTGATGCCTTGGGGATAATTCCACATATGGCCTCCAGTTGCAATGACAACATACTGACGTCCATCAGCCATGTAAGTCATCGGGGTTGCCATAGCTGAGGTAGGTGCCTTTAGTTCTAATAATTTCTTTCCTGTATCAATATCAAAAGCTCGAAAACGCTCATCAGCACTAGCTCCAATAAATATCACGCCACCTCCAGTAGTGATAGCTCCTCCTGCGTATGGTGTTCCCCATTCAAAACCAATAGGCAATGGGCTTAATTTATCAATTTTTCCAAACGGTGTTTTCCATAATATTTCACCTGTAATCATATCGACAGCAACTATCATAGACCAAGGCGGCTTTGTGCAGGGTGTATAGAGTGGGGACAATAATGGCTTTTGAAACAAGCCATAACCGGTTCCTTTAATCAATCCTGGTGGTCCCATTGGGTTGCCAGCCATAGGTTCTTTTGCCAGTTTTTTATCCACTTCATCCTCTGGTATAAGCTGGACATAAAAAGGTACTTGTCCAACTGGTGTTATCAAAATATTTCGCACTGGATCAAAGGCACCTCCTCCCCAATTGGATCCACCACCTACTTGTGGATACATCACGGTCCCCTTGGTTGACATTGGAGTGAACATGCCACCATAACGAGCATTAGTGATCATTTCTCTGCAAGACTCTCTCTCATAAGGCGTTACCCCCCATGCATCATCTGGAGAGATGCTTTGGCGAACTAAAGGAGGGGGTTTAACCGGGAATGGTTGGGTTGGTGATAGTTGATCTCCCTCAATACCATCTGTTGGGACTGGCCGTTCTTCAATATCAAAATAAGGCTCGCCTGTCTCACGATGAAACGTATAGACCATTCCGGTTTTACCTAGCTGAATTACAATCGGTATTGACCCTTCCTTGGTTGTGACATCAACCAATATGGGGTGGGTTGGCAAATCCCAATCCCAAATATCATGGTGAAGAGTTTGATAGTGCCAGACCAACTCTCCGGTTGAGGCTTTGATTGCCAAAACAGAATTTGCATATCGATTATCCCCTGGCCTTAACCCTCCATAAAAATTAGGAGAAGCACTGGCTGTAGGAACAAAAACCAGGTCTCTCTCACTATCGACAGACATGGTTGTCCATACGTTGGCTCCACCCACCGAATACGGGAGTGCATCAGGGTCGTTTTGATCACGCACTAAAGTATCAAAGGCCCATAAAAATTCTCCGCTTCTTGCATCAAACCCTCTAACAGCACCATTGATAGAGCTTGCGTCTTTAAATTTGTTCCCCGTCCCGCCAATAATAATTACTCCATTAACAACGGCAGGAGGTGATTTGAGTTGGCTTGATCTGATCTGATTGGTGGGTTCCAAAGCTTTGATATAAGGAGTGACGTCAACCTGCCCATTCTCTCCAAAACCAGGACATGGGGTTCCTGTTCTGCCATCCAATGCGATCAATCGTTTATCATTGGTAGCCATAAAAAGACTGTGTGCACATAGTTCATCAGGATTGACTTTAGGATCACGCCATTGTGATAGACCTTTACAATTAAATCGCCCAGCTAATGGCATTAGATTAATCTCAGGACTATAAAACCACCTCTGCTCTCCGCTTGTAGGATCCAGAGCAATGACTTCATTGAAAGGAGTACAGAGAACGAGATGTCCGCC
>CAXGBD010000033.1:0-13969 GCA_964008355.1 uncultured Gammaproteobacteria bacterium
TGGAGCCGTAAGCTGCCAATGGACTGATTTCAAGAAAAGGTGAATCGGGATCCAACACATTGGCAATTCTCTCCCTAATGGGCATTTTACCCTTTTTCGCCAATCTCTCATGGTGTGCTTCGCCACCGCCGGCTTCTGCGAGATCTAATAGCTTGTCTATCTCGGCAAGTTTTACCTTCATCATGTTAGTGTTTTCTACATAGTCCTCAGACCTTGTATTTAAACGAGTCACTAACTGTTGAGCTATGCTTTTTGTTTTCATCGACATATCCTTATGGTAATATTATAATATAAATATTACCAATAGAATAAGATAAATTTTAGTATGTGAATAAGCTCCTTTGTAAAAAAACTGACATTCTGATGAAAAAAATAACTAGAGACATTATGGAGGCGGTATCTGATCTTAATGAAATCTTAGAATCATTGACCGATCACCAATGGAAATCACCCACTGCTTTTAAACAATGGACACCTGCAGAAGTGGTAGCTCATTTATTCTATTTTGACCGGATGACCCTCTACTCGGTTAATGCTCCAGATACATTTAACGATGAAGCGAGTTATATGTTTAAAACATTCAGCACCCTTCCCAATTCACTGGAGAGAGCCGTGGCGATAAAGCAAAGATTAGGACTAGATAATAATGAGAGCTTAAGGCGTCAGTGGTACGATTCTGCGATGGACATGTGCTCGATATTTCAAGTCATTGATCCAGCAAAAAGGTGTACTTGGTTTGGACCTGATATGGGTGCCAGAATGTTCATGACAGCCCGTTTTATGGAAATCTGGTCACACAGCCAGGCCATCTATGATTTGATAGGAAAAGAGAGAGTCTACAAGGAAAATATAAAGAATATAGCAACCATTGGAGTCAAAACCTTTGGTTGGACTTATATGAATCGAAAGTTGGAAGTACCCAATCAAATCCCCTTCATCTCCTTATCGTCCCCTTCTGGTATCCAGTGGCAATGGAATGAACCAAGTACTGAGGAATCGATTAAAGGACTTGCAAGTGATTTTTGTCATGTAGTGACACAAACAAGAAATATTGATGATACCGATCTGCAACTTGTGGGAGCAGTCGCTAAACAGTGGATGGCTATGGCACAATGTTTTGCAGGTGATCCTGAAGATCCACCTGCAAAGGGATTAAGAACTAAACAAAAAAGAGGATAAGAAAATGCAATGGACAGAAGAACATGAGAGCATTCGGGAAACGGCTGCTAAATTTATTGATAACGAAATCAATCCCTATGTGGATCAGTGGGAAGAAGCTGGTATGTTCCCTGCAAAGGAGCTCTTTAAAAAGCTAGGTGACCTCGGCATGCTGGGGATTAGCAAGCCCACTGAATTTGGTGGTCTGGGTCTAGATTACTCTTATAGCATGGTTTTTACCGAAGAGTTGGGCCGCATCCATTGCGGAGGTGTAGGCATGGGCATCGGTGTACAAACCGATATGGCAACTCCTGCTTTGGCAAAGTTCGGTAGTGATGAATTGCGGAATGAATTCTTAGTACCAGCCATTGCTGGAGATGCTGTTTGCTCGATTGCAGTCAGTGAACCACAAGCGGGCTCGGATGTTGCTGGTATTAAAACAAATGCTGTCAAGGATGGTGATGATTATATTATCAATGGCAGTAAAATGTGGATTACAAATTCAGTACAAGCCGATTTCTTTTGTGTGTTAGTCAACACCAGTGAAGGTCAACGACATAAAAATAAATCACTGGTCATCGTTCCATCTAAAACACCAGGTGTTTCAGTCTCTGAGCCCCTAAAAAAGCTAGGCATGCATTGTTCAGATACGGCCCAGATATTTTTCGATAATGTTCGGGTGCCACAACACAATCGTATTGGCGAAGAAGGCATGGGTTTTATCTATCAAATGATACAATTCCAAGAAGAACGCCTTTATAGTGCTGCAGCTAGCCTCAAAGGCATGGAGGGTAGTATTCAAGCTACCATTGAGTATACAAGAGAGCGAGAAACCTTTGGCAAACCCATCTTGAAAAACCAAGTAGTACAGTTTCGTTTGGCAGAGCTTCAAACTGAGATTGAAGCCTTACGGGCTCTGACCTACTCTGCGGTTGAAGATTATATCCATGGCAAAGATGTTTTAACCAAAGCTTCGATGGCAAAATTAAAAGCTGGTCGACTTGCTCGCGAAGTCAGCGATAGTTGCTTGCAATATTGGGGAGGAATGGGTTTCATGTGGGAAAGTCCACCAGCTCGTTCCTATAGAGACTCAAGATTGGGTTCCATCGGGGGTGGCAGTGATGAAGTGATGCTTGGAATTATTTCTAAACAGATGGGTATTTTGGGTTAATTAGAATTTCCCTAGATATCACTTTTGATCCATTAACTGAAGTAACATCGTTGTTGCTCTGATTGAAAGAAAGTGATTCTTAATCTTTCTGGGCTTGTTTTTCAGCTCTTCGCTTTTGTCTAGCTTCTCTTCGTGTTTGCCATCGTGACTTTTCTTCTTCCATGACGCTCTCACCTGCCTCAACTCTTGTATCGCCATTAGCGGGTGTGGATTCATCTGTGTTTTGATTCTGTGTTTGATTCATGATGACTCCAACCATTTCTAAAATTTGCTCATCGGTCATATTTTGAATGAAAATACGTTGCTCATCATTCAATGCTGGATCTAACAAAGCTAAATTTCTGACCTTGTCTGCAACAGCTGTTGGATCTGTCTCATCAATGATTTCATCATCACCCGGTTTTGTTGGCTCAGGTGGTACTACAGATTGGCCACCTGCAAGTCCTCCGTATTCAGATGATCCGCCAGTGTAAAGACCTGCTGCTATCCCGCTAATAGCCTTCCACAATTTGTCTCCTTTACCTGCCTCTGTGGCTGTTGCCTCTGCTGCATTCTCGGAAGAAGTATCTTCTGCAGTTGCTGCTTCTGACTGCTGATCAGTTTTTCTTTGTTGCCTAGCTTCTTTCCGTTTTTGTCGACGTGATTTTTCTGTTTTTGTTTTTTTAGAACGATTAGAAGATTTACTAGAAGCCTGAGATGGCATAGATCTAGGCATCACCCCCTCAGTAAAATAATTCGGGGGGTCTTCTGCGCATGGTCCTAATGATTCTTCTACATCAGAATCTATTACAGAGCTATCATATGCCAAGTTATATTCTCTAAGTGTTCTGTATTCAATGGTTTGATCTATCAATTCCAACAGCTCTGATAATTCATCATCTTCAATATTTTCTATTTTATTGATTGTTTTATTAGATGAGGTTTTATTGTTAGAGATTTTAGGTGTATTGTTACTTATTTGATTAAATGACTTGGTCTTAAGAACATCTGGGATATTGAATATAGATCTGTTTTGTAGCTCTTTTAAAGAATCAGGAACAATCAATGCAGGCACAGAAATACTTTCTTGGTATTCTTGAGGTTCATTACAAGTCTGAACTGAACCTTCAAAGAAACTGCATCCTGACAAAGTAGAAAAAGTTACAATTAATAGATGTTTTATTCTCATTGAGGCGTTCATTTATTTACTGTTAGTTAGTTCCTACATTATTACAAATTAAACTTTAGTTCCCTGCTCTTTTTTTTAGTTTTAACTACTTCTTAATTCAGATAGCAATCATTCCATTTTTTGAAGTGGCAAAATACTAAGAACAAAAAAGATTGATATTTTAATATAAAATGAAGCGATTATGATATTAACTTCATAAAGAACTTTGATGTTTTATATTTAGAGGAGCGTATATGGCTAAAGTAAAAGTTGGAACAAAAGTACCTGACTTCAGAGCAACATTAACAAAAGGTTTTGAATTTGTTCTAAGTGAGTATTTAGGGAAAAACATCATTGTTTATTTTTATCCAAAAGATAACACTCAAGGATGCACTAAAGAAAGTGAATCATTTAGAGATCATTTTCAGTCATTTTGTTCCAACAATACTGAAATTGTGGGTGTATCAAGAGACTCGATACAATCTCATGAAAAATTTATACATAAATATGCTCTCCCATTTGATTTGATTTCAGATGAAGATGAAAAAGTATGTCAACTATTTGAAGTGATTAAGGAAAAAAATATGTACGGTAAAAAATATATGGGCATTGAAAGAAGTACATTCATCATTGATGTAAATGGAATTTTGATTCATGAATGGCGAAAAGTAAAAGTTAATAACCATGTTGAAGAAGTACTAAATACCCTTGAGCAGATGTAAGAGATGCTTTCAAAGTATGGATAAATTCTTTCTCAATATTTTCATACTCTTTTTCTGTTTTTTTCAAGCAAGGATTAGCTATTCAGAAATTGAACTCCCCGATTTAGGAAATCCTTCAGATATTTACATGTCAAAAATGGAAGAACCGGCAGTAGGAAGAGCATACTACCGAGAAATGTTGAAAAAAGATCAAGTAGTCGAAGACGCATTACTTCAAGAATATATTCAGCATCTGGGGGAAAAGCTATCATCTAAGGTCCAAGAAGGTGATTTTAAATTTAATTACTTTTTAGTACCCCAGAATACAATCAATGCCTTTGCATTGCCTGGTGGTTTCATCGGGATTAATTTAGGCCTAGTTTTAAATGCTGATACAGAGAGTCAACTTGCCTCAGTTCTAGCACACGAAATCAGTCATGTAACGCAACGTCATATTTCCAGACAAATTGGCAACAATGTACCCAACTCAATCCAAGGAGGTTTAGTTCTCTTAGGTGCTATTTTATTAGGTGCAATATCTGGAAGTAGTGAAGTTCTTGAGGCAGGTACTATGTTAGCTCCTTCGATTATGCAACAAGGTCAAATTGATTTTACAAGAGAAATGGAAATTGAAGCGGATGCTACTGGTATTAAAACATTAGCATTGTCAGGATATGATCCATATGCAATGGCCGATTTTTTCAATAAATTATCTGCCGGAGATGATCCAAGAAATGCTGCATCAATTGAATTTCTAAGAACCCATCCAACGTCAGTTAACCGTGCTGCCTCTGCACGTAAACAGGCAAGAAAATTGACCGTAAAAAATATTGATGATTCATTGGTTTTTGAGCTAAGCAAGGCAAGAATTAGATATCTATTTAGTAATACCTTAGAAAAAGCCAATTTTTACTTTAAATCAAATACCGCTGGAATAGATATCACTCAAGACAATCTCAGTTATAAACAAATCGGTAATTTATACGGATTAGCGCTTACCTCCATTGATTTGGGTCAATTTAATCAAGCAGAAAACATATTAAGACCACTTCTTTATACTTATGAAGAATACAATCATTTCCATATTGCCTATGCACATCTACTGACTCAACAGGGACAACATAAAGATGCTATTAACTATCTAAAAAAAATCATGGCGCTCTCTCCGAGAAATATACCGATAACACTAGATTATTCTTTAAATGAATTGAATTATGGTGATACTCAAACAGCACACAAAACCTTATTGGATTTATTCAATAATGTAGTCCCTTCTCCTTCGCAAATTAAGTTAATAGCAAAAGCAGCAAATGCTGCTGAAGACTATGCCGACTCATTTTCATATATGGCTGAATACTATCTAAGCATAGGCGGTTTTAAAGAGGCTATTGAACAGTTACAATTGGCTTTGTCTATTGACTCTATTAATGATATTCAAAAATCAAAATTTATAGCTAGACTCCAGGAAATAGAAGATTTTATTGCAGAAAATGAGGATTAAATGTTAAACCATTCTTTTCTAAAAATAATATTTTCTTTTAGCTTATCTCTTTTTGTACTCTCAGGCTGTAGCTATCAAAATGTTTTGACAAACGACGAAAAGGATCCTCTGGAAGCAGTCAACCGTAATTTCTACGTATTCAATGATAATTTAGACAAAGTCGTCATTGAACCTACTGCTGATGGATATGATTTCGTAACACCTAGTGTCTTTCAAACTGGGGTCAATAACTTTTTTGATAACTTTCAATACCCAATTACTATTGCCAATCAACTGCTTCAAGGCAATATAAAATTAGCATCACAAGACACTCTTCGTTTAATCATTAACTCAACAATCGGTCTTGCTGGTTTGTTTGACCCAGCAAAAAATATGGGCTTTACCAAACACGACGAAGATTTTGGTCAAACCTTAGCTATCTGGGGAGTAGGAGAAGGACCTTATTTAATGCTTCCTTTTTTGGGCCCATATACACTCAGAGATTTAACCGGCACACTGATCGATTATGTTTTTGATCCATGGACCTATGCGGATGGCATGAGTAGGAAAATTAAACTAAAAGCAATCGAGAGTCTTCAAAAAAGAGCAGATTTATCCACTATTGAACATGAACTGGATAATTCTTATGACCCTTACAAATACATTAAAGATTCATATTTCCAGAACAGATCATACAAAATAAATAATGGACCATTCCTCGAAGAGGATGAAGAAGATTTGATTGAATTTGATGATTTCTAATTTTCCAGTCTAATGATGACCGATTCCAAACCATTTTCCTGAATTTCAGCACCGTATTGGTTTCTATAATTCTTTATATACGACACACCCTCGATACGCACATCATAAAACAACCAGCCTTCTTTAAACTTTCCAAATTTAAAATTCATTGGTATGAGTTCACCTTTGTAATCAACTTCAGATTGAACGGTTGTTTTTTTTACATTTTCTAAATCGTTATTGTGAGGTAATACATTGATCTTGGAAATATTAAAATTTAGCATCGTGATTGCGTAGGACTCAATCAAAGTTTGATACAAACCTTCTGTGAATCTCCTTCTTTGTTCTCCACTAGCACCCGCCCAATGTTGATCCAAAACCAATCTGCCGGCATATCTTTTATGAAAATAAGGACTTAATGACTCATCAATAATACTGTATAACTCCGTTCTATTTTCTTCCAGTCTCTGTTTATTGACTTCATCTCCTAGCTCTACTTTCAACAGATTAATTGATGTTGTAATCATTTCATAGGGGGATAATGTTTCCGAACCCAATACAGGGAAGGTGCATATAAGTAGCAACGCAAGGATAAGGGATTTAATTTTGCTTGATACCATAAATTGCTTCCAAATTAAGCGGATTCCATTTGCGGATTATAACTTCCGGTTCTTGCCAGTCCATTGAGCTTAGCTCTTTTTAGGAACTCTACCTGAGCTGAGGCTATGTTTTCGTTCTCCCCTGCCCAAACTTTAAGTGGAAAGGCTTGCAGTGCCCTACCGTATGAAAAAGATAATTGCCAAGGATGTGGTCCCAATTCATTCATGGCACTAAGATGCGCCGTCGCTTCTTCAGAGGTTTGTCCGCCTGATAAAAAAGCGATCCCTGGAACATCTTTCGGTACATGAGCTGTCAAACAATCTACCGTGGCACTTGCAACCATAGCGACATCAGCACGATTAGCAGCGTCGGTTCCTGAAATGATCATGTTTGGTTTTAAAATAATTCCATTCAGCATAACTTTTTGATTCACAAGTTCTGAAAACACACAATCTAAAACTTTTGCGGTAATATCGTAACAAGTCTCTAAACTGTGTTCGCCATCCATCAAGACTTCAGGCTCAACAATTGGAACCATGGCTGATTCTTGACAGAGCGCAGCATACCTAGCCAAAGCATGTGCATTCACCCCAATGCATGTATCACTTGGAATTCCATCAGCAATTGTGATCACAGCTCTCCATTTTGCAAATCTTGCGCCTAAAGAATAATATTCAGATAGCCGTTCCCTGAGTCCATCCAGTCCTTCAGTAACTTGTTCACCTGAACATCCCGCTAGCTCTTTTGCCCCTTTGTCAACTTTAATGCCAGGTATAATTCCTAAAGAATTTAAATACTCTGGGAAAGCAACACCTGTATCGTTTGATTGTCTCAGAGTTTCTTCAAATAATATTACACCACTGATATAGTCTGAAATGCCTGCAGAAGTGAATAACATGTTGCGATAAATTTGCCTGTTTATCTCTGTTGATTCTGTATCAATATCTTTGAATCTTTTACCAATGGTCGGTGTGCTCTCATCAGCCGCAAGAATACCTTTATTGGGTGCAACCATTGCTTGGGCAATGGAATTTAATTCATTTGAGTTCATTCTTATCTCTCCTAATTTATGTTGTTGATTATAACGAACCACCTCTGTCAATTTCTATTACATTTTTCAAAAAAGTAAAGAAATTATACACAAATTCAATATATTGGACTAAAATAGTACTAATTAATATATGCACACAACGTTTTATGTTAAGAATTAATAAAATGACAGACTATGGCATGCTGATTCTAGGGAATCTTGCAGTCAGTCATGGTGGCTATTTATCTGCAAAAGATATAGCCTCCTCCACTCATATCTCTCTGCCCACTGTCCAGAAACTTTTAAAAAAACTAAACAAAAATAATCTGGTCGTCTCCAAACAAGGTCCATTGGGTGGCTATGCTTTGGATAAGGCAACTAAATTGACTAGCGTTTCAAAAATCTTAGAAGCTCTTGAAGGAGACCTATCACTAATGGAATGCAGTGCTAAACAAAGTACATGCGAAATAGAAAATTCCTGTCAAATTGGAAACGCATGGCAAGTTATTAATCAAACTATTTTTTCCTCTCTAGATAAATTAACCCTTCTGGATCTCATCAAACCTTCAACCATTGAGAAATATATTCCAACAGAGATAGTGATCCATCAGAATCCAAAAAGACAATAGAATATGGAGTCGAACAAACGAAAGAAGAACGCTCCTGAACTGGAAGAATTCATTGATAAAAAATATCAGTATGGCTTTGTCACTGATATAGAATCAGAAACCTTACCACCTGGTCTTGATGAAAACGTGATTCGCTTGATTTCAGAGAAAAAAAATGAACCAGAATTTTTACTTGAATGGAGATTAAAAGCTTTTAAATTTTGGCAAAAATTAAAGCCGCCAATGTGGGGTCATTTAAAAATTGATGACATTAACTACCAGGCTATTTCATATTTTTCAAAGCCTAAACAAGAGAATGCACCTCAATCACTAGAAGATGTGGATCCAAAATTACTAGACACCTATGAAAAGTTAGGTATACCACTCCATGAAAGAGCAGCACTTGCAGGCGTTGCTGTCGATGCTGTGTTTGATAGCGTTTCAGTTACTACCACTTTTAAAGAAAAACTTGCTGAAGCGGGTGTTATCTTTTGTCCCTTCTCAGAAGCAGTAAGACAATACCCAGACTTAATTAAAAAATATCTAGGGAAAGTTGTTCCTTATAGAGATAACTTCTATGCCGCACTAAATGCGGCAGTTTTTACCGATGGTTCATTTGTCTATATTCCTAAAGGTGTTCGCTGTCCCATGGAATTATCGACCTATTTTAGGATCAATGAGGCTAAAACAGGTCAATTCGAAAGAACTTTAATCATTGCCGATGAAGGTAGTTATGTTAGTTATCTAGAAGGATGCACAGCACCTATGCGAGATGAAAACCAACTTCATGCTGCCGTTGTTGAGTTAATTGCCCACGATGATGCAGAAATTAAATACTCCACTGTACAAAATTGGTATCCAGGAGATGAGAGTGGTCAAGGAGGTATATATAATTTTGTCACAAAACGTGGAGATTGCAGGGGCCACAACTCAAAAATATCATGGACACAAATTGAGACTGGTTCAGCCATTACATGGAAATATCCCAGTTGCATTTTAAGAGGTGATAAATCAGTTGGCGAGTTTTATTCCATAGCTCTTACAAATAATTTCCAACAGGCAGATACCGGAACAAAAATGATACACATAGGTAAAAATACTAAAAGCAAAGTGATCAGCAAAGGTATATCAGCTGGTCATAGCCAAAATAGTTATAGGGGCTTAGTTGCTGTATCCAAAAATGCAGAAGCTTCGAGAAATTATACAAACTGCGATTCACTTTTAATCGGTGCTGATTGTGGTGCTCATACATTTCCTTCCATGGAAATTCATAACTCATCAACCATACTGGAACACGAAGCATCTGCATCCAAAGTCTCTGATGAGCAATTATTTTATTGCAAGCAAAGAGGTATAAATGAGGAAGACGCCGTTGCTTTGATCGTAAGTGGATTCTGTAAAGAAGTATTAAATGAGCTTCCTATGGAATTTGCGGTTGAAGCAAGAGCATTGTTAGCTGTTAATTTAGAAGGTGCTGTTGGATGAGTAAATCAATAGAAATACTATCAATTGAGAATTTGGGCGTCTCCATAGCGAATAAAACTATAATCAATGGTCTAAATCTGAAAGTAAATTCTCAAGAAATTCATGCCATCATGGGACCCAATGGATCTGGGAAAAGCACTTTTGCAAAAACGTTAGCCGGACACCCTGAATGTCTAATTAGTAATGGGGAAATTACTTATTTAGGAACCAATATTAATGAACTGGAAATAGATGAGAGAGCCAATAAAGGAATTTTTTTAGGTTTCCAGTACCCTATCGAAATACCAGGATTATCAAATACAATTTTTTTAAAAACTGCCCTTAATGCTCAAAGAAAAGCTCAGAATAAGAATGCAATAACAGCAGCTGAATTTTTGAAAGAGCTACAAGACAATGCACGGTTAATGGGTATAGACCAGAGTTTTTTACATAGGGGTGTTAACGAAAATTTCTCAGGTGGAGAGAAGAAACGAAATGAAATACTTCAAATGTTGATGCTAAAACCAAAATTATCCATTTTGGATGAAACAGACTCAGGATTAGATATAGATGCCATGAAAACGGTTGCAAATGGTGTGAATCATATGAGAAAAAATGATTCATCAATTATTTTAATCACTCACTATGAACGATTACTCAAATATATCAAACCTGATTTTGTCCACGTTCTAAGTCAAGGTCGTATAGTTGAATCTGGCGATTCAACTCTAGCTAGTAAATTAGAGGAAAAAGGCTACGAATGGCTTCTAAAAAAATAAATTCCTATCTCCAAGAGTATACCGACGATCCAATTGATCATCTTACAAAGAACAGTGGGATCAAATGGCTAGAAGAATTAAAAGTGAAAACACTCATTGATTTAAAAGAAAAAGCCATACCTTCAAAGAAGGATGAGAAATGGCAATACACTAATATTGAACCTTGTATTGAAAAAAGCTTGGAATTATTTGCAAGAAAAAATGACCGCAAAAAATCAAAGAAAAGCAACAACCCATTGATAGAAAAAAATAATGATAAAGATATTATTATTTACTATCACAATGGATATTTCTTTTCTCAGCAAAACTTACCCAATTACATAAAAACATTATCTACATCAGAAGAGCCTGAAACTTTTAAATCATTATTGGATAGGAAATCTTCAAACCTTATTAGCGATCTTAATATACTGATGTTGTCTGATGTACTTGTTATCGAAACGCTTAAAAATCAAAAGATAGACGATATTATTCACATTGTTATTTGCTCTGATAATGAGAAAAATATTAATCCTAGGTTCATTTTCAAGTTACAAGAAAACAGTTCAATAACCATCTTTCAACACCAACTTGCTTCACACGATTCTGTTACAAACGGCTTATCAGATATAAACTGTGGAGACCATTCCTCACTAGAGCTATATAAAATAATTGATGAAAACGATAATGGGTATCAGATTGACACTCAAAATATTACATTAGCTAAAAATAGTCGTCTAAATCTCTTTACTTTGGATTTGGGTGCTGAAATTTCAAGAACAAATATCAATGCTAACTTGGTTGAAAAAAATGCATCCATCAATATCCATGCCCTATTCTCCTCAAGAAATAAATTGCACATAGATAATCAAATAATGATTAAACACATTGCAGAGGAATGTCGTAGTTCAATGAACTACCGTGGAATTATGCAAGATAATTCAACTGGCGTATTTGGCGGAACTGTATACGTTGACAAGAATGCAATAAAAACTCAATCCGATATGACCAATAGAAACTTACTTCTATCCGATAATGCCAGAATTAACAGTAAACCTGTTTTAGAGATCTATAATGACGATGTTCAATGCTCACATAGTGCAACATCAGGCCACTTAGACTATGACAAACTCTTTTATATTCAATCAAGAGGTGTCTGTGAAAAAGAGGCAAGAGATATCTTAATTCAATCTTTTTCTGACGAATTTATTAATAAGATTACTAACCGTAGAATCAGAAATGTCTTTCAAGAAACTATTACACAATAAATAGAACGATGAGCAATAAGATCATGTCAAGCAATAACAATGATGAATTTAGTCCGGATCTCTTAAGAAAAGATTTCCCAATACTAGATCAAGAGATTAATGGCGCTCCGTTAGCTTATTTAGACAATGCGGCATCTACACAAAAACCAAAAGCTGTCATTGAAGCAATCGGTAATTATTACAATAAAGACCATTCAAATGTCCACCGAGGTGTTCACACTCTGAGTGTTAGAGCAACAGAATTATATGAGCAATCACGATCAAAGATTGCTCAATTTATCAACTCAAACTCTTCCAATGAAATTGTTTTCACAAGAGGAACAACCGAATCAATTAATATCCTAGCGAGCTCTCTATCAAAATCTATCAACAAAGGAGATGAAATTTTAATCTCAACAATGGAACACCATTCCAATATCGTTCCCTGGCAAGAACTCAGTCAAAAAACCGGTGCCAGTTTAAAGATCATTCCAATCAATAAACTTGGAGAAATTCAACTGGATCAGTTGGAGAGCATGTTAAATAATCATACAAAGTTAATTTCAATGACTCATACTTCAAATACATTAGGTACCATTAATCCAATTAAGGACATCATTAAAATGGCCCATCTTCAAGATATAAAAGTCATCATTGACGGTGCTCAAGCCATTGCTCATCAAAATATTGATGTTCAAGAATTAGATTGTGATTTCTATGCATTCTCAGGTCACAAACTATATGGTCCAACTGGAATTGGTGTTTTATATGGAAAAGAAAACCTACTGAATGAACTCCCTCCTTACCAATTTGGAGGTGAGATGATATTAAAAGTAAGCTTTGAACATACAACCTATAATTCACTTCCATATAAGTTTGAGGCAGGTACACCTAATATAGCTGGCTCCATTGGACTGGGCAGTGCCATTGACTATCTAAAATCAATTCCCTTTGATTTGTGTCAACAACATGAAATGAGATTACATAATTATGCTCTGGAAAAATTAAAATCAGTTGACAGGCTCAAGCTGATAGGGGAAAGCAGTGAAAAATCACCAATAATTTCCTTCATTATAGAAAACATCCATCCACACGATATTGGAACAATATTAAATCAAAAAGGTATTGCTGTTAGAACAGGACATCACTGTACGATGCCGCTAATGGATTATTTTTCAATTGCTGGAACTATCAGAGCTTCGTTTAGTTTTTATAATACGATCCAAGAAATAGACCAAATGATTGATGCCTTGGATACTGCTTGTGAAATGCTTGCTTAAATGAATCAAGAATTAGCAACATTGTACCAAACAACCATACTGGATCACGGCCACCATCCTAGAAACTGTGGAAAACCAAAAAAATATGATCAAAAACTGGAAGGATTTAATCACCTTTGTGGTGATAAGATCATGATTTATTGCAATTGCAGTCGACATGAAAACATTAAGATCTCATTTGAAAGCGTGAGTTGTGTAATCTGTACTGCCTCTGCTTCTCTGATGACAACAGAGCTGGAAGATGCTTCAAGGCAACAAGCAATTGCATTGATCGATGAGGTATTAAACGGACTAAATAATGCATCTTTATGTTCAAAAGAACTGTCAGATCAACTCTTGGGTCTCAGTGGTGTTGTAAAATTCCCATCAAGAATTCAATGCGCCACCCTACCTTGGGAAACAACCCGAAAAATAATATTAGACTCTGGATCATTTAATAACGGAGAAAGCGGTGCTTGATCGTGACGAGGTCATTACGCTTTCAAGGGATTGTGAAACAATCTCCGTTCCTTATGGTGAAAAAAATACCTTGAAGAAAGGAACAGAAGTTCAAATTATGCAAGCAATGGGAGGTTCGTACACGG
>CAXGBD010000034.1:0-13754 GCA_964008355.1 uncultured Gammaproteobacteria bacterium
AGGAAATTTATGTTGAATTAATGGATGTTTTGCCCCTGGAGGCTCTTCATCCAAAACATCCAAGGCGGCACCGGCAATGAGTTGGTTCTTGATGGCATGCAGCAATGCATGGTCATCAATCAAACCACCACGTGCGGTATTGATTATGATGGCATTACGTTTCATATTCTGAAAAACAGTTTTATTAAATAGTTTAGTAGTTTCATCTGTCAGAGGGCAATGCAGGCTGATGATATCTGATTGCGCTATCATGGTTCCAAAAGGCACTCTGGGATAGGGTTTTTGTTGTTTATCGCAACTGGATTCTTGTTTTTCAGAGTTAAAGCTCTCCGATACCTGAACATTCATACCAAAGGCCTCAGCCATAGACGCAACAGCTCGTCCCAAAACACCCAAACCCAATATGCCTATTGTTTTTGAGCTAAGCTCATGGATCGGGTGCTCCAGTAAAGTAAATTGCTGGCTTTCTTCCCATGCTCCCTTCATCAATGATTGCTGGTAGGCGTTAACATGGTGTTGCAGAGACAGGATGGATAAAAAAACATGCTGCACAACGGAATTGGTGCAGTAGTTTTTAATATTACACACCGTAATGCCCCGTTGCCTTGCTGTTTCGAGATCAATGTTATCCGTTCCCGTAGCTGTTAAGCAAATCAGCTTTGTTTTATGAGTATTCTCAAGTTCCTGTTTCCCTAAACGCACTTTATTGTTGATAACAACAACAGCATCTCTAATTCTTTCCAAGGCTTCAGAAGGCCTGGTATTGTCATACAAAACAATATCAGGGGTAATTTTCTTTAGTTGAGATAAATCTAGATCACCAGGATCTACAGTTTTATAATCAAGAAAGACTGTTTGCATGCCTACGAGCGTACCTGTATATAGAATGAAATATAATTATAAATTGAAATGATTCCAATTCCAGATTTACCGAGCATTCATGCCATTGCTGTAATGGTCATTACAGTTGTGGGCTTGTATCTTTTCTCAAGAGACTGGATCCCATTGGAAACAACAGGGCTTGGTATCTTGGTGACTATGGTTTTAATGTTCTATATCTTTCCATGGACATTCAATGGTATTCCAATTAAGCCATCTTACTTCTTCTTATCCAGCTTCGGGCATGAAGCCCTGATTACTATTTGCGCTTTATTGGCTATAGGAAAAGCCATAGAGGTCAGTGGGTCTTTGCAACCCCTGGTTGTTTTATTGTCATCTGTTTGGAGTAAACATCCTAAGTTGGCCTTTCTTGGTGTGCTGATCTTCGGGGCTTTTTTTAGTGCTTTCATAAATAACACCCCTATTGTTGTCATATTAATTCCGGCTTTAATAGCAGCGGCACGAAAAACAGACATGAGCACGACTAAAGTGTTGCTTCCTATGGGTATGGCCACTTTAATTGGTGGCATGTCCACTACCATCGGCACCTCTACCAATTTATTAGTTGTTGGAATTTCTCAAGACTTAGGGCTAAAACAAATTCAGTTATTTGATTTTGTCATTCCTGCAGCCATTGCGGGGACTATCGGAATGGCATTTTTATGGTTGGTGGCTCCTAGGTACCTACACGATCACAAACCACGTGAGAGTAAAAAAGAAACAAGAATGTTCGAGGCAATTTTCTATGTTAACCAAGACAGTTATCCAAACGGGAAAACCATCGGTGAGTTAGTAGAAAAAGCAGGCAATGATTTTGTAATTCAAAAAATAAAACGATCAGACAGTCTGTTTGTGGCAAAAATACCAGGTGCTGTTCTCGAGGCGGGTGATCAAATTTTTGTCAAAGACACCATTGAACAACTCAAAGAGTATGAACAGTTACTCAACGTGACCCTGTATCAAGATGAAGATATTATGATCGATGACCCAGCCGAACAAAAAAAAGAAGATATTCATCTAGCTGAAGTGGTGATTAACTCCGGTTCATTATTGGATCAGCAAACACTTAATGCACAAAAATTCAGCCAACGTTTTAATATAGTTCCTTTGGCTATCCATAGAGGCAGAACCGGCACCGAAGTGGTTGGAGACATAGCCTCAAAACGTCTTATGGTTGGTGATGTGCTCTTGGTTCAGGGCACAGAGAGTGCAATCGAAAATCTAAGAACCGGAGCAAATTTACTGGTCATTGATGATGTTGTTCATTTTACAACTGCGAACCAGACTTTTTTACCTTTATTCATTATGTTGGCTGTGGTGGTGGTCGCAGGAGTAGGGTTGTTGCCCATTTCGATCAGTGCTCTGGCTGGTTTGGCAACGATGTTAATTACCAAATGTCTTAAATGGAGAGATGTTGGCAACGCCATGAATATCCCAATCATTATGATTATTGTTGCCAGCCTGGTACTGGGTAGCGCACTCGAAGTCACTGGAGGATCTGAATTTCTAGCTGAATTATTTGTGTATACAACCCAATCATTACCAGCCCCTATTACCCTCAGCGCACTCATGCTGTTAATGGCAATTGCCACCAATGTGGTTTCCAATACTGCTGCTGCTGTTATTGGAACCCCAGTCGCAATCAGTATTGCTCAACAATTAGGTGCTCCAGTTGAACCATTTATATTGGCCGTCATATTTGGGGCCAATATGAGCTTTGTAACCCCGATTGGTTACCAAACCAATTTATTAATTATGGGGGCTGGCAATTATCGATTCTCTGACTTTGTCAGAGTGGGGCTGCCTTTGGCTGTCATTATGTGGATTTCTTTGTCAATCATATTACCCATTCTCTATCCGTTATAACCCTATCTTCTGCTTGACGATTGATCTTCAAGAAGCGATACTGCAACTAATTATGACTAAGCGATTGTTAAATCAAAAAAACTGGTGGACTCTGTCTTAGGAGAGGGTCAGACTTAGCTGATTGAATTAACAAGTTAGCCCATCTCCGTTAAACGGCGATGGGTTTTTTTATTATTAGAGAAAATTATGGACAAACCTTTTGATATTGCTGCTGATTTAGATACTCCTGTTTCAGCTTATTTAAAGTTGAAACCTTTACAGCCAAGGTTTTTATTAGAAAGCGTGGAAGGAGGAACCTACCTGTCCCGCTATTCTTTTTTGGGCTTAGGTGATGTTATGAAAATAGAGATCAGAGATAACACTTTTTTTATCAATGAGGAAGCGGTTGAAGAGTTAGGCGACTCCCATGATCTTTTAACATGTTTCAGACAAGCACTTGTAGATGTTCCTGAGCTAAAACCAGCTGCTGAAGGTGTGCCTTTTACCGGCGGACTGGTTGGTTTTGGTAGTTACGATTTGGTTCGTTTTTTTGAACATCTTCCCAAAAGTCAACACCAAGTCACCACCACAGAACATCCAGATGGCTGCTATATTGCACCGGAGTCGTTACTAATCTTTGACCATTTAACACGAAGGATTGCATTACTCCATGTCTCAGGTGAAGATCAACGAAGTCAGCTTAAAGATAAAATCATAGAGTTGCTCAGAGGCCCCATACCATATAGCGATGAGCAACATGCTTTCACTGCCCCTGAGCCTAATATTACCGATTCTGAGTACTACCAAGCGGTTGAAAAAGCAAAAAATCTTATCCGCGAGGGCGATATTTATCAACTGGTGTTGTCCATTAAATTTAGAGGCAGCTGTCATCTGGATCCTTTTCAAGCCTATCGGGCAATGCGATTATTGAATCCATCTCCATACATGTTTTATTGCGATGTGGGTCATTTCCAAGTAGTGGGCTCATCTCCTGAAGCCCTAGTTAGATTAAATGGCACACAAGCCTCTCTAAGACCCATTGCCGGGACCAGACCAAGAGGGAAAAACTCACAGGAAGATGCAGTATTGGAAGCCGACTTGATTAGTGATGAAAAAGAAAACGCAGAACACGTTATGTTGGTTGATTTAGCACGAAACGACTTAGGCAGGGTAGCAAGAACAGGAACAATTAATGTTCATCCCTATAAATCCATTGAGCACTATAGTCATGTAATGCATATGGTCAGCGGAGTGCAGGGGGAACTAGGACAAGACCAAGATGCATTTGATTTATTTGCTGCCGCTTTTCCGGCAGGCACACTTGTAGGAGCTCCTAAAGTTAGAGCCATGGAGTTGATAGATTCAATTGAACCAGAACTCAGAGGTATCTATGGTGGCACGGTTGGTTACTTTGGAAAAAATGGAGATATGGATCAAGCGATTGCAATTAGAACCATTGTCTTTTCTGAAGGGCAGTATAGTTTTCAAGCAGGAGGTGGAATTGTTGCTGATAGCAAACCCGATGATGAACTTAAAGAAGTTATGGCAAAAAGTGAAATACTGAGACAGGCTTTAGAGATGGCTGTGGAGGGCATGCATTGAAAAAAATTCTTTTAATTGATAATTACGATTCATTTACCTATAACCTGGTCCAGGCTTTTTTATCATTGGAGGCAGAAGTTGTGGTTGTTCGCAATGATGAAATAGATCTAGCCGAAGCTGCTTTAATTAAACCAACCCATTTAATCATATCACCAGGACCCGGCAGGCCTGAAAGTGCAGGTATTTCTTTGTCTGCGATTGAAAACTTTCACCAGAAAATTCCTATTTTGGGTGTTTGCCTAGGTCACCAATGCATTGTGGAAGCTTTTGGTGGTGATGTCATTCATGCAAAAAGCTTAATGCATGGAAAAACATCACTGATTAACCACGACGGCAACGCAATTTTTTCACACATTGACAATCCATTTGAAGCTGGCAGATATCACTCACTTGCAGCAGATCAAAGAAGCATTCCCCCAACCTTAGCCATCACTGCAACAACGGAGGATGGAGAAATTATGGGCGTGCGTCATCTGGAGTTGCCCATTGAAGGCGTTCAATTTCACCCAGAGAGTGTCTTAACCCCACAAGGGGAGACCTTGATGAGTAATTTTTTACAAACCTAGAGCTCCAGCACAATCATGAATGCCTCGGCAAATCAACTATTGGATCAACTTTTAAACAAGGAGGACTTAAGTGAGTCGACTACTTATGCATTGATGGAAGATTTGGCACAGGGATCCATCGATCCTGTTGTGGCGGGAGAACTTTTAATTGCTTTAAGCGCCAAAGGAGAGTCTCCAGAAGAAGTCAGGGGCTTTGCTCTGGCAATGAGGGATCTGGCGACATCTATTTGCCTAGAAACGAGCCATAATACAATCGATATTGTCGGTACAGGTGGAGATGGTTCCAATAGTTATAATTTATCTACAGGCACTGCTCTGTTGGCGGCTGCCTGCGGTTTATCAGTTGTTAAACACGGCAACAGGTCCGTTTCCAGTAAATCAGGTAGTGCTGATGTTTTGGAGGCCCTAGGAGTGCCTTTATCTGATAATATTTCAACGATCCAGAATTTGTTGAGTCAACACAATTTTGTGTTTTTATTTGCACCTTTTTTTCACCCAGCGATGAAGAACATTGCACCTATTAGACAAGCACTTGGTGTCAGAACCGTGTTTAATATTTTAGGTCCTTTGACCAACCCAGCCAAACCTAGATACTACCTGTTGGGCGCGTTTAGTGCCGAAATGGCAAAACTGATGGCTGAGGCAATGTCAGGGATGGACATCGATCGAGCATTTATTATTCATGGAAATAATGGGTGGGATGAGCCTACACCAATCGCACCATTTGAGATTTACGATGTCACCTCTGAAGGCATTCACTTAGAAACAAGAGATCCTCAAGAGTTTGGAATTCCAAAATGCAACAATACGGATTTATTGGGAGGTGATGCCAATCATAATGCAAAAGCTGTATTAGATGTTTTCAATAATAGAGACCAGGGCCCCCATAGGGAAGCATTAGCACTGGGCACTGCCTTGGCTTTAGAACTAACAGGAGCAGTGGATAATATGCACCAAGGGATCATCGAAGCAAGAGACACCATTCACAATGGAACCGCTGCTGAGTTTATAAACAATTTAATGTTATTGGAATAATAATGACTCAGAATTTTTTAACCAGTATGGCCAAAACAAGCCAACAACGCTTTCAAGATGCATCCAATCGTTTGACTGAGAGAGAGCTGCTATCTTCTTGCGAAAACATGGACGCCCTCGAACCAATCAATTTGCCAACAGATGATTTTCATATCATTGCTGAAATCAAAAAACAATCACCTTCATCAGGCAACCTCGCTTTGAAGAACTTTGACTTACAAAAACAGGCAATGAGTTACATTGAAGGTGGTTCAAGCTTGCTCTCAGTTTTAACTGAGCCTTCCAAATTTTTGGGAGAACTGGAGGACTTAGAATTAGTTGCAAGCTTAGAGAATAATATTCCAGTGATGAGAAAAGATTTTTTAGTGCATCCTTATCAGATATCGGAAGCTAGGTATTATGGCGCAGCAGGAGTTTTGATCATTGTAGCAATTCTTGATGAGAGAGCGCTCCAAGCTATGATCCAAAGAGCTCTTGATCATGGCATGTTTGTTTTGCTTGAAACATTTACCAAACAGGAACTCCGTCTTGCCACTAACATACTAAATAGATTTGCTGACAATGCCAGTCAGTTATTGATTGGCGTTAATTGCAGGGACCTCAATACATTGCAGGTTGATTTCTCTAATTTTACCAAGTTGGCAGCCGATTTACCTCACACAGCAATGTGCGTTGCAGAGAGTGGAGTGTATGACTTGATGGATCTTCAGCGTATTATTGAAATGGGTTTTGGCTCGGTATTGATTGGCTCGGCCTTGATGCAATCAAACAACCCTAGAACAACACTCAATGAGATGAAAGCATTTGCTCGCAAAACAATAGCTGTTAAATAATGAAAACATTGATCAAAATTTGTGGCTTAACTAATCAAGAATCTGTGGATGTTGCTGTGCAATCAGGTGCTGATCTCATCGGTTTTGTTTTTGCAAAGAAATCACCTAGATGCCTTACCCCTGCATTAGCAAGCCAGCTTTCTGGCTCTATTCCCGCACAGATAAAAACCACTGCGGTGATGTTGCATCCAAGCGATGCAGAAGCACGAGAAGTTTTTAGCAAGTTTCTACCCGATTATTTACAAACTGATGCTAAGGATTTTATATCTCTACATTTACCCGAAGGATGTCGTCCCCTGAAAGTCTACCGTGATCTTCCACAACTCCATTTCGATGAAATGAATCCTAATGAGTTGTCTTTATTTGAGGGGCAGAACAGTGGGGCTGGAGAACTGGTCAATACCGATCATGCAGCGGCAGCAGCCTGCCACGCACCCATTATTTTGGCCGGTGGATTAAACTCTGGCAATGTAGTGGGTATGTTACAGGCGGTTCAACCTAAAGGCGTTGATGTGAGTTCCGGTGTAGAAAGTGAGTTGGGCGTTAAAGACGTTCAAAAAATCAAGGATTTTATTAATATTGTCAGAGACTATGATGCAATGAAACAGAACGCATGAATAACACAGAAAAAATATTACTGAATAAATTATTGAATGGGGAATTTCCAGACCAGAACGGCCGATTTGGTTCATTTGGGGGTCAATTTGCCCCAGAAACACTGATGCCGGCCTTGAAAAAACTTGAGAAAGGCGTCAAACAGTTATTAAACGATAACTCTTTTCAAGATGAGTTAACTCGAGAACTACAGCAATGGGCAGGCAGACCCACTGGTCTCACGTTCGCTGGAAAACTCAGTGAGGCTTGGGGAGTTCATGTTTATATTAAACGCGAAGACCTAGCTCATACGGGGGCTCATAAAATCAATAACGCACTGGGCCAGGCGTTGTTGGCAAAGCGTCTCGGTGCAAAAAGAGTGGTTGCAGAGACCGGAGCTGGTCAACACGGTGTTGCCACAGCAGCTGCTTGTGCTCGTGTTGGCATTCCCTGTGTGGTTTACATGGGAAGTGTGGATATAGAGCGACAATCACCCAATGTTGATCGGATGCTACAACTTGGAGCTGAAGTTATTCCTGTTGATTCGGGCGATAAAACACTTCGTGCTGCCATTGATGAGGCTTTTCGCGATTGGGTAGCACATCCGGATAATACCTATTACATTATTGGCTCAGTTGTCGGTCCGCATCCATACCCACTATTGGTCAGGGAACTGCAATCGGTCATTGGCAAAGAAGCTAGGGAACAAATCATTGGGGCTACAGGAAACCTTCCGAATTCAGTGTTCGCCTGTGTTGGAGGGGGTTCTAATGCCATTGGTATCTTTCATGCTTTTTTGGCTGATACAGAGGTGGAATTGGTTGGCGTTGAAGCAGGGGGAACAAGTGATGCCTTGGGTGAAAATGCAGCAACACTGGCTTCAGGCAAGCCAGGAATTTTGCATGGGAGTTACTCGATGTTACTGCACGATGCAGACGGGTTGGTGCAGGAGACTCATTCCATTTCAGCAGGGCTGGATTACCCTGGCGTCGGACCGGAGCATGCATTCTTGCAGTCCATTGGCAGAGTAACTTATATTTCTGCAACAGATGATGAAGCACTTGGGGCGGTTCGCGAATGTTGTTCCGCGGAGGGTATCTTGCCCGCTTTGGAGAGTGCCCACGCACTTGTCGGAGCTCGGAAATGGGCGGCTGAGAATCCGGGTAAAACAATTCTGATTGGATTGTCAGGAAGGGGTGATAAAGACATGCCGACTTTAAGCAAGATGCACAAAGATCTTTTTGAGGAATAAACTTTATGTTTGGCAGTGAATTTATCGAACAAAGCATTTTGAGCGCTGCTACAAAGGGAACAGCAATTATTCCCTTTATCACTGCTGGCTATCCGGAGAAAAATGAATTCTCCAACCTGGTTTTGTCACTGTCCAAAGCTGCTGATGTTATTGAAATAGGGGTGCCGTTTTCCGACCCAATGGCAGATGGCGTCACCATCCAAAGATCCAGCCATCAGGCTATTGAGAGTGGTGTTCGTTTGCAGTGGATTTTGCAGCAGTTACAAGCGATTGAAATCAATAAACCGGTTATTTTAATGAGTTACCTGAATCCGTTGTTTGTTTTCGGCTACGAAGCATTGGTTCATCAGTCTCTTAAAGCAGGTGTGGATGGTTTTATCGTCCCAGATTTACCTATTGAGGAAGGAAGTGATTTTAGAGACATGCTGAATGAGGCCAATCTGGGTTTGATTCAATTGGTGACACCGGCATCTCCCACGGAGCGAATTGCCAAGGTGGCTGCCATGAGCTCTGGATTTCTTTATGCGGTGACTGTCAAAGGTGTCACTGGTGGCGCTGATGGTTTGTCTAATACGGTTACTGGTTATCTGGAGCAAGTTCGGCAGCTGGCAACGATACCGGTTTGTGCTGGCTTCGGCGTAAGAACTGCAAAAGATGTTGCCTTATTGGAGCCCTATGTGGATGGGGTCATTGTTGGCTCTGCATTGCTCGAAGCCATTGAATCCGGACAACAACCGGTTGAATTTTTAAACAACCTTAGAACCAAAGAGAAGTAATATGCTTACCAGTCTTTTATAATGCCAAGAGGCAGCGGATCAATAAGATAATAAGCTGCTACTCGACAATCTTCGAATCGATCAGCACGGCAATAAACAGTGCCGATTCTGTACCGTCCACCACCCAGGCATGATTGGTGCCACGCTGAACCACCACATCAAACGGTTGTAGTTGCACTTCATCGTCATCAAGAAGCAGTTTGGCATTGCCAGACAAGAGAATAATATAGTCGATGGTTTTGGTTTTGTGCATACCCGGGTGGCGTGTTGTGTCAGGTTGGTCGTGGGCTGCACCCATTTGTTTAAAAGCTGCCGCCATCCCGGCTTCTAACTGTTCACGCGTTGCCCCCTCAGGTGTCGGTGCTATCGCAAAGTACCTAAACTTGGTACCACCTGCTGACGGTGACAAGGTCACTTTGGGCTCTACCCGGTCTGTGGGATCCTTAGTATCAATAGGATCCCCGTCTGTATTCCAAATTTCAAACAAACCGCCTTCTTCACGGCCAAGTGTTTGTGGAGGCGGGCTATCAATGATAACTACCGACTTGCCTTTTTCATTGTGACCAGTAACGATCCTGCGCATTGTTGGAAACATAATTTTCTCCTTATTGAATGATTACTCAAACCTTGTTTTTCAAAGATCAAATTCAGTGATATATTCTTTAAATCTCTCCCTGACTTGTTTTTCTGTGAGTCCAAATTCTTCTAAAGTGTATTTATGGGGGGGTGTTTTGTTTGTTACAGATTCGGTGAAGAAACGATCCATATGGTCTTGATTTTCTTCAGTGAGCTCCAAACCAAAATGTGAATACATCAGTCTCATTTGTCTCATTGGGTCTGAGACTAGATCAGTAAAATTAATATCGAATATCTGATTTTCAGGTATTTGGGATCTATCCATCAGGTATTTTTCCATTGCATGACTCCAAAAAGAAACTGAATTGAGACCAATTTCATTTTTGTCCACATGGTTTGATAAACCGAAACGGATATCGGCAGACAAACTACTAATCGAAGGGATAGCCTCGATTGGATTTCTATGGGTAAAAACAAAACATGCTTTTGGGTAGGCAGAAAGAAATTCCGGAATATGTTGAATATGCCACGGATCTTTAAGTAGCCATGTGTCCGGTTTATTATTCCTTTCAAGCGCGCTCAAAAATCTTGAATGCCACAACATGGCTGATGAAAAATTACATGTTTTAATGTAATTTTCATAGTTGGGCACTCTTGCCATATACGCGAAGTGAATACTTCTTAAGTCAAGACTTGTAATTAGTTGACACTCTTCAGGATGTTCTGCATGCAGAGGATGTATACTGTCAAAATTAGGAACTGCCACTTTGATCATTCTGAAATCAAAATTCGTTCTTCTGATCCTTGCTCTGGTTTGCCTTTTTGTTGTTGCTAGTGGCAGCGGGTAAAAAATTTCCCAAGCCAATGGCCCTCTATATCTGGTGTCACAATGCAATAAATCCAATAAAAAGGTGGTTCCAGATCTTGGGAGTCCGGTTATAACCAAAGGCATTGATGGAGGAGGTAAGGATTCTTGGTTGACCAATGCGTACAATTTCGCTCTTGTTTGGAGTTTGTTGATGATATTTTGTCTAATGCCAATAGACCCAAATGTATTGAGGCTAGCTTCATTTTTTAAATCATTGAGAAAAAGCTCCAAAGGCTCAAGAAAATCTTCTTCACCCAAGGGTTGGTTTATGGTTTTTAAAACAGAGTCAAGTGTTAACAAAGCCTTCAATTGTGAATTTACTCCTTGTCAAATTATTTAGGTTTTGTTGTCAAGATTATGATAGCGCTTATTGCAACCATTACCCATCCAGGCCAAAAAGAAATCTCCTTAATTGCCAATAACAGAATACCTCCAATGAAGAATCCCATCCCTATCATTCCAAGATAAAGTCTTTTCAATGTCGTGATAATATCCGTATTGGTGAGGGCTGATTGATTGTGATTGGGTCGTTCTTCGAGTAGATTTCTTGCAACTTCAGGCAAGCGTTCCAGAGTCTCTCTTAGTTCAGGCGCATCTTTTCGAAGCTTTTTGACTAATCCTTTAATATCCAGTTGTTTTTTTCTCCAATCATCCAACACTGGCTTGGCTGCCGACATTAAATCTAACTCCGGATACAGTTGCCGGCCCAACCCTTCAATGTTCAATAATGTTTTTTCCAATTGAACCAGTTGTGGTTGGTTTTCCATTTCAAATTGTCTTGCAGTTTGCAACAGTCTGAACAACAGATTTCCAAAGGAAATATCTTTAAGTGGTCGATCAAAAATTGGATCACAAACTGTTCTAATAGAGGCTTCAAATTCATCGATTCGCGTCTTTCTAGGCACCCATCCTGCTTCAATAAAGCACTGCGCTATTTTTTTATAATCTTGTTCAAAGAAAGCTGAAAAATTTCTAGCAAGATAACGCAAGTCTCTTTCATTAAGACTGCCTACAATCCCAAAATCTACTGCTACATATTTAGGCTGATTTGGATTAGAAACATCCACAAAAACATTACCTGGGTGCATGTCTGCATGAAATAGGTTGTGATGAAAAACCTGAGTGAAAAAAATGATCACCCCATTGATTGCCAACTGTTGTATGTCCACACCCGCTTTGTTTAATTCATCAATGTTATTGATTGGAATCCCATCAATACGTTCCTGGACCAGAACATTAGGTCGACAATAATCCCAGTAAACTTTAGGAACATGAATAATGTCAGAATCCTTCCAGTTTCTCCCTATTTGGGCACAGTTTGCAGCTTCCCTCATCAAGTCCAATTCATTATGAACAACTTTTTGATAATCACTGACTACTTCCAAGGGTCTTAATCGTTTGCCTTCTTTGGAATAGCCCTCTATCAATTTGGCTAAGATAAACAGGATCTGCATGTCTTTTTCGATGGCATCTAAAATTCCTGGTCTTAGGATTTTTACCACCACTTCTTCCCCTGATTGAAGCTCTGCAAGATGTGCCTGGGCAACAGAAGCTGAAGCAAAAGCATCAGAATTAAATGATTTAAAAACCTCTTGTGCCGAACGTCCAAAGGCGGTTTCTATTTCTTGTTCGGCTGCTTCTGATGAGAAGGCTGGAACATTATCTTGAAGCTGAGTTAATTCATTTGCAATATCTTCAGGCAACAGATCAGGTCTAGTGGACAATGATTGTCCAAATTTAACATACAAGGGCCCGAGTTTCTCCAGCGCCCTTCTAATCCGGATGGCTCTAGGTAATTGATTTTTATTAGACAACCATCTTTTGGGTGAGAAATAAAATAACCATTGCAATGGCTTTAAATAGGGAATGTCTCGTATAAGATCATCCAATCGGTAATCAACCAGTATCTTATGAATATGGAGTAATCGGGCTAATATCTTGAATTGCTGCATGGTTACTTTATAAAAAAGTTAAATTTTATACCCTATATGCAAAGCCACAATACCACCGGTCAAATTAAAATATTCACAATTGGAAAAACCGATTGTTTCCATCATTTCTTTAAGTTTCTTTTGGTCTGGATGCATTCGTATCGATTCTGCTAAATATTGATAGCTATCAGCATCATTGACCATCCAATCACCAAGCTTGGGTAGCACACTAAAGGAATAAAAATCATAGAATGGGCTGATCAGTTCATTGGGTTTTGAAAATTCTAAAATCAACAGTCGTCCACCAGGCTTGATAACTTGCATAATGGACGCAAGAGCTTTTTCTTTGTTGGTGATATTTCTTAATCCAAATCCAATAGTTATGCAATCAAAGGAATCATTAACAAAAGGCAATGATTCGGCATTGGATTGAATTAAATTGATCTGATTTAGTTTGCCCTGGTCCAGAAGCTTGGAACGGCCGTTGATGAGCATGTTGAAGTTAATATCAGTTAATACAACCGTGCCTTTCTTGCCCACTTGTTGGCACAAGCTTGAAGCTAAATCCCCGGTTCCACCTGCAACATCGAGTGCTGACATTCCTTCAATCAATCCAGTATGCATCATTGCAAATCGTTTCCAGAATCTATGTAGGCCCAGAGACATTAGATCATTCATAAGATCATATTTTTGGGAAACAGAATCAAAGACAGCACCCACTTTATCTGTTTTTTCTTCTTCGGTTACGCGCTCATATCCGAAATCAAAATTTTTATTAAGATCTTGCTTCATTTTTTTCCAGATCTAGGATGGGTCTTGTCATACGTCTCCGCTAGGTGTTTAAAATCCAAGTGGGTATAAATTTGAGTGGTGCTGATGTCTTTGTGTCCCAGTAGTTCTTGTATTGCTCTTAAATCGCCACTAGCCTCCAAGAGATGCGTAGCAAAACTGTGCCTTAATAAATGTGGATAAATATTTTGTTGCATACCAGTTTGCT
>CAXGBD010000035.1:0-13543 GCA_964008355.1 uncultured Gammaproteobacteria bacterium
AGGCTATTTTTGCATCAACTTTTTTCCCAGGAAGTTCCCCTCCTTCACCTGGTTTTGCCCCTTGTGCTATCTTAATTTGTAATTGTTTTGCATTTGCAACATAGGTTGCTGTGACACCAAAACGACCTGAAGCAATTTGTTTAATTGCTGATGATTTTAAATCCCCGTTGGGCATAGGCTGAAATCGTTCACGGCTCTCGCCTCCTTCTCCACTGTTGCTTTTAGCTCCAATACGATTCATTGCAATAGCTAGAGTTTCATGGGCTTCTGATGAGATAGATCCAAAACTCATTGCTCCGGTGGAAAATCGTTTAACTATTTCATTGGCTGACTCAATTTCATTTATTTTAAGTTGTTTCTTTTCCTTGATCTGTTTAAATTTTAAAAGTCCTCGAAGCGTACAGGATTCTTCTGCTTGGGCATTTGCATGCTGTGCAAATTGTTGATAAGCACTGAGATCATTGGTTCTAGCAGCCTTTTGCAGGGGCCAGATTGTTTCTGGGTTCCAAACATGTTTTTCTCCAGCTCTTCTCCAATGAAAATCACCTATATTGGGCAAGCGTTTGTTCTTCTCTTGTGTCTGAAGAGGCCAACCCAATCGATGCCTTCTAATTATTTCTGTTTGTAAAGTTTCAAAACCAACCCCAGATATTCTGTTAGTAGTCCCTTTAAAGCACTTGTTAACAACCTCATTAGACAGTCCTAGTGCTTCAAAAATTTGTGCACCTTTATATGAGTGCAAAGTGGAGATCCCCATTTTCCCCATTACTTTAAGGATTCCTTTTACCGATGCTTGTCGGTAAGCACGAATGACAGAATGATCATCTGTTAATGGTATCCTGTTTTCAGGGCCTGGATGGAAATGTGAATGATGAAGATGTCCTTCATCTTTAGCTGTCAAAATTGCTTCGTAAGCTAAATAGGGATAAATTGCATCCGCTCCATAACCTAATAACAAGCAATGATGGTGAACTTCCCTTGCTTCGCCTGTCTCAATAATGATTCCAACTTGAGTGCGTTTTGCAATATTTACCAGATGATGATGGACAGCCCCACAAGCCAAAAGACTACTCACAGCTGCTTGGTTTTGATTTGATGCTCGGTCAGAAAGCACAATAAAACTTGAACCATTTTCAATGGCCCTTTCTGCTTCTTGACAAGCCCGATCGAGTGTCTGTTCTAAGTTCTCTTTTGACGAAGAAGAAACATCAAATGTTATATCAATAACTTCTGTCTGAAAACCATAGTGGTCGATATTCTTAATCGCATCAATATCTTGATAAGTGATGATAGGATTCTCAATAAATAATCGTTTGGCATGCTTTTCTGTAACTGATAGTAAATTTTGTTCCGGTCCAATATAACACTCTAGAGACATGATAATTTTCTCTCTAATTGAATCAATGGATGGGTTTGAAACCTGGGCAAACATTTGTTTAAAATAATCAGACAACATTCTAGGTTTATCACTAAGGACGGCTAGTGGCGAATCATTTCCCATCGATCCTAAGGGGTCTCTCAAGTCATGGACCATTGGCTTTAACATAAATTCTAGTGTTTCAGAGGTATAGCCAAAAGAGCATAGTTTAGAGATCAATAACTCTTGGGAATACCTTCTAGGTGATCTGTCGGTGCTGATGTCTTTTAGTTTTACTCTATTTTCATCGAGCCAATGGCGATAAGGATGAGCATTGATTAGAGGCTTCTTGACTTCGTTATCAGAAAGAAGTTTGCCTTGTTTAAAATCAATCAAGAATATTTTTCCTGGTTCCAGTCTTCCTTTTTTAGCAATTTGCTTATTATCCAGAGGCAAAACCCCTACTTCGCTTGCCATGATGACACGTTGATCCGTGGTGATGTAATATCGACTTGGTCTCAGTCCATTTCTATCTAAAACAGCCCCTATTGCATCACCATTTGTAAATACAACAGAAGCCGGCCCATCCCATGGTTCCATGATGGTCGATTGATATTCATAAAAAGATTTTCTGGCCTCGGACAGTGTTTTTTTCTTTTGCCATGCTTCGGGAATCATCATTAAAACTGCCTCTTCAATAGGTCGGCCTGTCAAAGACAAAAACTCTAAAACATTGTCAAAATTTCCAGAGTCAGAACAATTGGTTTCAATAACTGGTAATAATTTAGAAATAGATGACCCGAATAAATCTGATTCAAGCGAACCTTCTCTTGCGCGCATCCAATTAATATTGCCTTTGATCGTATTAATTTCTCCATTATGAGACATGAATCGGTTAGGCATAGCTCTGTCCCAACTAGGAAATGTGTTGGTTGAAAATCTAGAATGGATCATCGCCATGTGTGAGATGTAGTCTTCTTCTTTTAAGTCAGAAAAAAAACTAAACAACTGCTCATTCGTTAACATGCCTTTATAAACAATGACTTTAGAAGACAAGGTGCATATATAAAAAGACTCTGCTTGTTTTAATATTGGGTCATTTTGTAAGTTATTACTCGATCGTTTTCGAATAAGATACAACCGCCTCTCAAACTCCTCTTGGTCAATATCATCTTTGGAAGCAATAAATAATTGCATCATGTGGGGCATTGACTCTATTGCGGTCGGTCCAAGATTAGCTTCTAGGGGTTGGGTTGGTAAGTCTCTCCAGCCGATAATTTTTTGCTTCTCTGAATTACAGATTTGTTCCACTTTATTCATACAATGGCGCCTTGCTATATTATCTACTGGTAAAAACACTATGCCGACTGCATATTTTCCAGATACTGGCAATTCCTGGTTAAACTCCTTTTGAGCAATTCTCCGTAGAAAGGCATCCGGCAGTCCGGTTAGGATGCCAGCACCATCCCCTGTATTATGTTCCGCACCCCTTGCTCCTCGATGATCCATATTTTCAAGAATTATAGCTGCATCAGATATAATCTTGCGGCTTGCTTGGCCTTTAATATGGGCTATAAAACCGACTCCACAGCTTTCTTTTTCAAAAGCAGTATCATATAAACCAATCTGTTTTTTTGGCATAAAATGCATAATTTTTCTCAGCAGCTTTGAGGTTGCTGATAAATGATTACTAAAAATAATCTTGATGTTTTGTTATAGATACTCTAGACGCAGAAAGAGATCAGAAATCATCACTTAAATCATTTTATCATAAAATCTTATTTATCATTTGATTAATAGAGGAATTATCATTTAGCAATTATTGAAAAATTTTTCTTACCTCTTGTTTTTACTATACAGATCTTTCATTTATACTCATTGGGTCTCTTGGGTTATTGTTGGATTCAACCTAAGAACATTTATCATAAACAAAGGGGTGATATGAACGATCTAAATTTTTGGTTGAACGCTATCGGTAGTATTTTATGGCATGAAAATGTTCTCTACGCTTTGTTGATCACAGGGTTGATTCTGACAGTTTGGAGTGGTTTCTCACAATATCGTGCTTTAACTCATGGCGTTAAGGTAATCCGTGGCGATTACGACAAACCTGACGACCCAGGTGCTATTACACACTTCCAAGCTCTTTCAACAGCGTTATCCGCTACAGTGGGCCTTGGAAATATTGGCGGTGTAGCCCTTGCGATTTCATTGGGTGGTCCTGGAGCCATTTTCTGGATGTGGGTTGTAGGCTTCTTAGGGATGGCTGTGAAGATAACAGAGGTTTCACTTTCAATGTTACACAGAGACACTTCAGACCCTGAAAACCCCAATGGTGGCCCAATGTGGGTAATGTCTAACAACCTCATCGGTCGATCAAAAATAATAAGGACTCTTGGAATGGGTATTGCTGGTACTTTTTCTGTCGCTTTGATTATTAATACGTTTATTGCAGGTAATTATTTTCAAGCATGGAATGTTGGGGAATTGACCGAGCAATATTTTGGAATTCCTTCTATTGTGACCGGTGTAATACTCGCCGTTATAGTAGGAGCAGTTATCATTGGAGGAATCAAGCGTATTGGTGAAGTGACATCAAAACTGGTCCCCTTCATGTTAACTCTTTATGTGCTCTCTTGTTTATTGGTTTTGGCGTTCAATTTTAATCAAATCCCTTCCATGTTTGCTTTGATTTTTAACGCAGCATTCTCTCCACTGGAGGCAAGCAATGCATTCATTGGAGGGGCAGTTGGTTCTGCTTTTATGCTTGGCATGCAAAGAGCTTTGTTTTCAAACGAAGCAGGCCAGGGATCTTCTCCAGTCGCACATTCTGCTGCCAAAACCAATGAACCAATCCGAGAAGGAGTGGTTGCAGGTCTAGAACCTTTTGTTGACACAATCGTTGTTTGCACAATGAGTGCTTTGGTCATTTTAATTAGTGGAGTCTGGAATCGCCCTGCTGCAATTTTTATCAATGAAGCAGCATTTACCCCTGTTTCTGAAAATGAATGGCAACTCTCGACGGATGATTCTTTTTACAATCAATTATCTGCAGATCAAAATGTTTTTGTGGTGGTGTCTGGTGATCTAAATTCACAATCTGGAAACACCTTAAGCAAGATAACTGGTGAAGTCATTTATGACAATGAGAAAAAGACCGTAACCAACATCAAATGGCAGATATTCACAACAGAGAAAAAACCTCAACTATTAGATAAGGGATTGTATATAGACTATGTCGGGGCAGTGCTGACGGCTAAAGCATTTGACAAAGCGTTTGAAAGAAACTGGCCTAATTTAGAGCTGGGAAAATGGTTGGTTACTCTAGCTTCCTGGTTGTTTGCAATATCCACGATGATTTCATGGAGTTATTATGGAGAAAAGGGTGTTGTGTTCTTAATGGGTCAAAAAAGTGTTCTGCCATACAGGATTATTTTTTGCCTGATCATTGTGTTCGCTACACTTGGGTTTATTAAAACTAATGAGGAACTCAATAGTCTTTCAGTAATAGGTACAGGCGTATGTCTTGTAGCTAATCTTCCTATAATCTGGTTGTTTAGCCACCAGGCTATGAGGGAATATAAACAATATATTCGTAAGCTTAAAGCTGGAGATTTTTTATAAATAAGCCTTGAAAAATGAGATTAAAACCATGAAAAAAGAAATAAAAATTCGACCTTTTTGGTATTCAGATGTTTGGATCTGGCCAAAGTTGATTACCATTATTACAACTCTCGATAAGAAAGGTGTTGTCAATGCTGGTCCTTATTCTCACATTATGCAATACGATGTGATGACTAAAAATCCAAGATTAATAGTGGGGTTTAGACAAGATTCTCATTCATTTGTAAATATTTGTGACACCAAAGAGTTTGTTGTTAATTGCCCCAATGTTGACGGTCTAGACGACATGATGGAAACCGCAAAATTTTACCCCGAGGGAATCAATGAGCTAGAGTTTACTAAGTTTACTCAAATCCCTTCACGAAAAGTAAAACCACCAAGTTTGAAAGAATGCCCACAAATTGCAGAATGTACTGTGGATGAGATTGTTGTACTAGAAAAAAGTACTGCTATTGTGATTGGCACTATTGAAGCAATCATTGTAGATGAAGAGTTGATTTCAATGAACAGAGAAGAGCGCATACGCGCAATGGATTTACCCATAGGAATGGGTGATGAGAAACGTCAGGATTACTACCATACAACTTTAGGGAAGCTAACAATGCACAGATTGGGTCAGCCTAAAAATGCTATGGCCGGGGCTGATGCGGTGACTAATATACCTTGGGACAAAGAAGCGATGAAAATGCTTATGAATGTGCCGCCACCGATAAGAAAAATGGTCATTAAAAATACAGAGGAATTCACCAAAGAAAAAGGGGCAACAACAGTTACCTCTGAGCTTTTCACCGAGTTAGCTAAAGAAGTGGGTATGGATCCAGAAGTGATGGAAAGATTTAACAGCGGAGGTTAAATTTTTTGCCTATTGAAATAAACAATCACGACTTATTCAAAGAACAAGCCTACATTAATGGTCAATGGGTTGATGCCAATGATGATTCGACCGTGGATGTTGTCAATCCAGTAAACCAAGAAGTTATCGGTCATGTGCCCAATTGTGGCCAAGAAGAAACTAACACTGCTATCAATGCTGCTGCCGAAGCACAAAAAAAATGGAAACAGTATCCTGCAAAAGAAAAAGCCTCAATTCTGAGGTCTTTGTTTGATCTGATCTGCACTCACCAGGAAGATTTAGCAAGAATCATAACTTATGAACAGGGCAAATCTTTGACCGAAGCAACCGGTGAAATTGCATATTCAGCCTCATTTATTGAATGGTTTTCAGAAGAGGCTAAACGTATTTATGGAGATGTGATTCCCGGCCATCTTCACGACAGAAGAACTGTTGTGATCAAGCAGCCTATTGGTGTTGTGGCTTGCATAACACCATGGAATTTTCCTTCAGCAATGCTAGCAAGAAAAATTGGACCGGCGCTTGCAACAGGTTGTTCTCTAGTGTGTAAACCAGCAAAACACACCCCTTTTTCTGCTTTAGCGCTTGCTTATTTGGCAGAAGAAGCAGGTTTACCTAAAGGTTTATTCAACGTGCTGACTGGTGATGCAAAGACTATTGGAAAAACAATGACTGACAGTCATTTAGTGCGAAAGTTAACATTCACTGGATCCACTGAGATAGGAAAAATGCTGCTAAAAGAATGTGCTAACACCGTCAAAAAAGTCTCTATGGAGCTTGGCGGGCATGCTCCATTTATCGTTTTTGAAGATGCAGATATTCCAGCTGCTATTGAAGGGGCAATTGCAGCAAAGTTTAGAAACTCTGGCCAGACTTGTGTTTGTGCTAATAGAATATACATTCATCAGAATGTATATGATGAGTTTTGTGCTGGATTCGTAAAGGAAGCTGGACAACTTAAAACAGGTGATGGCCTAGACCCAGATACAGATCAAGGACCACTTATTGATAAAACTGCATTGCTTACAGTTGAAGAACATGTCGTTGATGCTAAAAACCAAGGGGGAGAGATTCTCTTAGGCGGAAAATCACATCAGTTAGGTGGTTTGTTTTATGAACCAACAGTGATTAAAAATGCCCATGACGGGATGCTAGTAGCTAAAGAAGAAACCTTTGGTCCTGTAGCGCCCTTATTTTCTTTTGCCACGGAAACAGAGGTAATCGAAAGAGCAAATGATACTCTTTTCGGTCTTGCGTCATATCTTTATACCCAAAATCTAGCAAAAAGTTGGAGGGTTTCAGAGCAGCTTGAATATGGGATGGTGGGTTTAAACACAGGAATCATTTCAACTGAAATGGCTCCTTTCGGAGGTATCAAGGAATCCGGCATGGGTCGCGAAGGATCCAAGTATGGAATAGACGACTATCTTGAAACAAAATACATCTCTATCGCTGGAATCGATGAATAGCCGCTAACGATTGCAATCTGTTGTTACAACTGTATGATTCGGCTATTGTTTTCATAAACCTCCATGCAAACTGAACAAGCTAAACTAACTAAAGGCCCTGTTTCTTCGGCTATAACATCCATGATGGTACCAATGATCATTGGTCTCATTGTGATTATTGGCAATGGTTTGGTTGATGCTTATTTTGTTGGGCAGCTTGGCTATGCGCAATTAGCTGCAATAAGTTATGCTTTTCCTGTTTGGTTTATCCTTGGCGGTATTGTTATGGGCCTGGGTGTAGGAACCTCATCTGTAGTATCAAGATTAATTGGGTCTGGCAATCACGCCCAAGTCAAAGAAGTTGCAACTCACTCAATGATTTTGGGTGTCTGCGTGGGTATAGCGGTTATATCCATAGGCCTGATTACTCTGGAGGATCTTTTTGGTCTTCTTGGTGCGAATGAAGAAACTATGCCTTATGTAAAAGACTATATGGAGATTTATTATCTGGGAGGTATTTTTATAGCCGTGCCCATGATAGGAAACTCAGTCTTAAGAGCATCTGGCGATGCAAAAACTCCCTCAACACTCATGGCATCAACAGCTATCATAAATGCTATTTTAGATCCTATATTAATTTTTGGGTGGTTTGGCATGCCTGCAATGGGTATCAAAGGGGCGGCTCTAGCAAGTGTTTGTGCAAATATTTTTGTTTTTCTAGCAGCGCTTGCAATATTAATTTTTAGAGATAGATTAATTCAATTTCAAGGCCACTCTGTTAATAAAATTATTCAATCCTGGAAACAAATACTCCATGTGGGCTTTCCAGCAATTGCCAGCAACCTGATTGCACCAGTTTCATCAGCTTTAGTGACAGCGCTAGTTGCTAGTTTTGGGCAATCAGCCGTAGCTGCATATGGTCTAGCAGGACGAATTGAGGCGTTTGTTATTGTTATTCTAATGGCTCTTGGTGGGGCTATGGCACCATTTGTTGGACAAAACTTTGGTGCTAAAAAGTTTGAACGACTCAGAGAAGGGTTTGTTTTTGCAGCTAGATTTATGCTTGTTTATTCGATTTTTTGTATCCTTTTTTTATTTTATGCTGCTGATTTTCTTGTTGGGATTTTTACCTCAAATGAAGAGGTAATGAGGATAGCAATAATTCAATTGGTTTATTGCCCATGGGGATATGGTTTTCTAGGTTTGGCTGCGATTTGTAATGGCTCTTTTAACGCCTTCGGAAAACCCATGCCTGCAATGACTATTTCAATTAGTAGAACCTTAATGGTATACGTGCCTATGGCCTATTGGTTGGCTAGTATTTATGGAATTAGAGGTATTTTTATAGCTCAAGTATTGTCTAATATTCTTGCCGGTATAGTTGCTCTTTTTTGGTATCGATCTATTTTTAAACAACTGCGATCAGAATACAGCCCAGCTTAATTATCACCTTTTAATTGATCTAAGATGCTCTCATTTTCTAGTGTTGAGGTGTCTTGAGTAATTTCTTCATCTTTGGCAATCGATCGTAGAAGCCTCCTCATAATTTTCCCAGATCTAGTTTTAGGAAGATTGTCCGAGTAACGAATATCATCAGGTTTAGCAATAGGTCCTAATTGCTCCGCAACCCAATCTCTCAATTTACTAGTCATTTCAATAGCATCATCTCCTATTGGCCTATCTCCTTTTGGCACTACATAAGCAAAAATTCCTTCTCCTTTTATCTCATGAGGTTTACCGACAACAGCTGCTTCTGCAATATCTGGGTGTGCAACTAACGCAGATTCAACCTCCATGGTGCCTAATCGATGTCCGGACACATTTAAAACATCATCAATTCTGCCCATGATCCAGTAATATCCATCTGCGTCTCGGTGTGCGCTGTCTCCAGCGACATAATACTGGTTATTAAATCGTTCCCAATACGTTTCGATATAACGTTGATTGTCCTCCCAAATTGTCCTCAACATTGATGGCCATGGTTTTTTGATGACCAAGTATCCTCCTTGTTTAGGATCGGTGATAGGAATTCCTTGTTCGTCAACAATATCCACCATGATGCCTGGCAGTGGTTGAGTGCAAGATCCTGGTTTTGTTGGCGTCACTCCCGGAATGGGGCTAATCATAATGGCGCCTGTTTCCGTCTGCCACCAAGTATCAACAATAGGACACCTCTCTGAACCAATGACTGAGTGATACCACATCCATGCTTCTGGATTAATAGGTTCACCAACGGTTCCTAGCAACCTGATATTGGTGAGGTTGTATTGGTTGGGTAAGCTATCGCCTAATTTCATTAATGCTCTTATAGCTGTTGGCGCAGTATAAAATATGGTCACTTTATGTCGCTCACAAATCTCCCAAAACCTTCCTCCATGAGGATAGGTTGGGGCACCTTCATAGATCATAACTGTTGTGCCAGCGGCCAAAGGGCCATAAGCAACATAGCTATGTCCTGTAACCCAACCAACATCTGCAGTGCACCAAAAAATATCATTGGAATTTAAATCAAAGACCCACTTGTTAGTTAATTTAGCATTCAGAAGATATCCACCAGTTGAGTGTTGGACTCCTTTTGGTTTTCCTGTTGATCCAGAGGTGTAGAGAATAAAAAGGGGGTGTTCTGAATCAACATGAACAGGTGCACAGTTGGTATCTTGTCCTTCAACTAAGTCATGCCACCAAATATCTCTGTTTTCTGTCATTGAAATATCTTGGTCTGTCTTTTTCAACACAACGACATTTCTAATTGAGTCGCAGCCCTCATGTAGTGCCGTATCTGTTGATTCTTTCAGTGGTACCACCTGACCTCCGCGATAACCTCCATCTGCTGTTATCACAATCGAAGCGCTAGCATCATTTATTCTATCCCTCATCGCATTTGCTGAGAATCCACCAAAAACGACTGAGTGTATAGCTCCTATTCGAGCACAAGCTTGCATCGCAATAATTGCTTCAGGCACCATAGGCATGTAAATAATTACTCGTTCTAAGGGCTTGACACCTATGCTCAACAATCCATTAGCAAATAAACAAACCTCTTTTAAAAGATCGGCATAGCTTAATCTCCTAATCTCTCCATTTTCTCCTTCAAAAATTATTGCTGTTTTCTCAGCGTTTGAATCGATGTGAACATCTAGACAGTTATATGAGGCATTTAGTTTGCCATCTATAAACCATTTATAATTAGGCGCTTGGCTTTCATCTAGAGTTTTATTAAATGGTTCAAACCAATGGATTTCTTCTCGGCCAAGGTCAGACCAGAATTCCTCATAGTTTTTTAAAGCTTGTGCATGCAGCGTTGTAAGCTTTTCTTTTGTTAATTGTGCTCGTGAAACAAAGTCTTTAGGGGGGTTAAATCGTCTTGTTTCATTTAGAATGGATTCTATTTTTTCTTCGCTCATTGAGTAATCTCGCTTATATTTCTGAAAGCAATTGGTCTAAGACAGCATTTGTTTGGTTTAAATACGCTTCACCAAAAAGGTTCAAATGATTTAATAAATGATACAGGTTATATAGATTTTGCCTCAGATTGAATCCTGAATCTAGTGGCCATGAGTGATTATAAGCTTCATAAAAAATATTGGGAAAGCCTCCAAATAATTTAGACATAGCAAGATCGGCCTCTCTGTCGCCATAGTAGACAGCTGGGTCAAAAATCACAGGAGTCTCTTCATTGATTGTTCCCCAATTTCCAGACCATAAATCGCCATGCAGCAACGAAGGTTGTGGCTTGTATTGAGTAAAAAAAAGATCCATAGACTCCATCAATAAATTTACTTTTTTTTCTATTATTGATTGAGATCCTTTCCTTGATGCCATTAAACATTGTGGCGAAAGCCTGTATTTTATAAAGAAATCTGTCCAGTTTGCTGACCAATTGTTCATTTGAGGGTTTAAACCAATCCAATTATCTTCACCTAGGCCAAAAAACTCATTCGTATGTCGATGAAGGGCAGCTAATTGCTCACCTAACCGTTTGCCAGATAAAAAATTATTGGCTTTAAGCTCGAGATATTCGGTAATAAGCAGGGAGTGTGTTGAAGTTGTGCCTATAAAAACAACCTCTGGAATTTTAACCGCTTGTGCTGACTTTAAAGCATCTAGGCCAGTTTGCTCTGCAACCAATAATGGATACTCTGTCAACAAGCCTAGTTTTAAAAAATAATTGTTATCGACGCTTCTAACTTTAAGCTTTATAACTTGTCCTGGAGTTGGTGTGGTTATATATTCAGGTTCCATCAAAGACAGTCCTGAAACACCTGCTATTTCTTTTATTGGAATCGACAAGAATAAATTTAAGTATTATGCTTTTTTTTGAAGGTGCATCCGCCTATGAATGGGACTTGCATCGGAGATATACCCCATAAGAAAGTCCATTTGGTCAGCAAGTATATTTCTTCCTTTCAGATAAATATATTCGGCATAGTTTGGCACAAAAGGAATGGCTAAAAGCTCAATTCCTGCCTCTTCTGGAGTCTTCCCGCCTTTGTGATGATTGCAACGCTTACAAGCTGTCACAACATTTTGCCACGTATCTAAGCCCCCTCGACTCAAGGGCTTGATATGATCTCTTGTAAGATCCTTTCTTATAAAATGATGGCCGCAATACAAACACAAATGGGCATCGCGTTTAAATAAAGTTTGATTATTTAATGGTGGCGTATACCGGCTCAACTTTTGTTGAAAGTGTTTAGACTGCCCATTGGTTGCGATGATTGAATTGACTGTTAGCTGGCTTCTTTTTCCAGTTATGGAGTTGATCCCTCCAAAAAGAGTATAAATATCTGCTCCTAAGTCATAAATCACTTGATCTACAGCATAGAGGCTGGCCGCACCTTTGTAATCAACCCACTCCAGTGGCAGCCCCGTTACATCTATTCTTAAAACCTGTTGATTTATATCCATAGCTAGTTTTTACTCCCTTCAGCTAGGTATTATTTCATTTTAATAAAAATTTATTAAGTATTTATACACACCTTCTGAAGAATTATTTATTTAAAATTGCCGTAATTGTCAATAAAGCACTCCACTAGCCTAGCAGCACATAAGAATTTAGGTGCTTTCTATTAGCGTTCAGTAGATATGGGTTTAGGTTTAGGTTTAGGTTTAGGGTTTAAGATTTAAACTCTGATACTAAGGCAGTAATAGAGTCCTTAGCATCACCAAATAGCATGCGTGTGTTTGTTTTAAAAAAGAGAGGGTTCTCTATACCCGCAAACCCTGATGCCATTGATCTTTTTAAAACGAAGGTTGTTACAGCGTGATCAACATCAATAATAGGCATGCCAAATATTGGGCTGTTAGGGTCTTCTCTAGCTGCTGGATTTACAACATCATTAGCTCCAATCACAATACAAACATCAATGGTTTCTATAATGGGGTTGATGTCTTCTGGCTCCATTAATTTATCATAAGGAACATTAGCCTCAGCAAGCAACACATTCATATGGCCCGGCATTCTTCCAGCTACAGGGTGGATGACATATTGCACATCGGCGCCATTAGCCTCCATTAGTTCTCCAAGCTCTCTTACAGCATGTTGGGCTTGAGCAACTGCCATTCCATATCCTGGAACAATAGCCACTGAGGTTGCTGCCTCTAATATTAAATATGCATCTTCAGAAATTATAGGTCTTGCTTCGCCTTGTTCCCCTGTCTCACTAACACCTTCTGAAACAGAGCCAAACCCACTAAATAAGACATTTGCCAAAGAGCGATTCATAGCCTTACACATAATATTTGTTAGAATTAATCCGCTCGCACCAACCAAAGCACCAGCAACAATTAAAACATTGTTTTCAATTACAAAACCAGCAGCACAGGCTGCCAGTCCTGAATAGCTATTTAATAAAGCTATAACAACTGGCATATCAGCACCACCGATAGGTATAACTAAAAGCACTCCCAGCAAAAATGCTAGTGCAACAATGCTTGAAATTACTTGCCAATCTTCAACTAACAACCAATCTTGCGAGGCTACCATTTCTATACCAAGGTAGAACAGAATTAAAACTAATATTGCATTTACCCATTGCTGACCTTTGTACAACACGGGATTACCAGTAATCACACCGGAAAGTTTGCTATAAGCAATAAGGCTTCCTGTAAAAGTAATACCACCAATAACAACGGTAAGATATATAGGAATTAAGCTATCAAAACCAGACCCAGAAACTAGATACTCTGAAGAACCAACAAGAAGACTTGCTATACCACCAAACCCATTAAAAATTGCTACCATTTCTGGCATCGCTGTCA
>CAXGBD010000036.1:0-13219 GCA_964008355.1 uncultured Gammaproteobacteria bacterium
TTTGCTTCCAAGGCATCAGCCATTGCCTTAATATGCTCTTGTTTTGTTCCACAACAGCCACCGATAATTGTGGCACCTAATTTTCTGGCATAGCAAGCATAGGAGGCCATTATTTCAGCGGTGCCGTTATAGATAATTTCACCGTCTGTATACTCAGGTATTCCGCAGTTTGCCTTTGCAACAAGGTGCATGGCTTGGTTGTTTCTGGATTTTGCAAGACATAATATTGACCCAATCAACTCCGATGCTCCAATGCCACAATTGGCACCGTATCCAATGATCTCCGGTGAATATCGCTCAGCTAATTCAACAAGTTGTTTTGGCTCATGACCCATCATTGATTTTCCATGGCTATCAAAAGTGCTAGATAAAAGAATTGGCAAACCTGCTTCTTTGCTGGCAGTAATTGCACATTCTATTTCTTCTTCTGAATACATTGACTCAATCCAAGCTACATCAACCCCGCCTTCTTTGAGTGCTATGGCTTGGTCGTTAAATGCGGAAGTTGCTTCAGCTTTTGTTAGCTCACCTAAGGGTTCAATGATTTCACCCGTTGGTCCAATCGAACCAGCAACTATGACTGTGCGTTCACAACGATCAGCAGCTTTATGTGCAATTTCAGCTCCTGCTACGTTAAGTTCGTGAACTAGATCTTCTGCATTATGCAGCGCCAATCTGAACTTATTAGCACCAAACGTGTTGGTAAGAATAAGATCGGATCCTGCTGTAATGAAATTTTGATGATTTAAGTAAATACGGTCCGGGAACTCTCTATTCCAAAGTTCCGGTGGGTCCCCTGACTCAAGACCCATTGAAAATAAATTGGTCCCCGTTGCACCATCTGCAAGAACATAACCCTTTTCAGAAATAAGTTGATCTATTTTTCCCATAAAAAAAACCCGAAAGCATTGCTGATCGAGTCGATGCTATTTAGCAATTTTTTTATAGCGCTTGCAAGCTGCTCAAATCAACGCTGCTTATATAAGTTGTAAGCAAATCATATTATAATTGAAGTTGTTTCAATATCGAAATAAATATCGAAAAATTTTTATGACTAATAACCTCTCTTATATTGCACCTATTCAAGACGCATTAGGTAGACCCTTGAAAGATTTAAGAATATCGGTCATGGATCGATGCAATTTTCGTTGCTCTTACTGCATGCCCGAGGAGAAATATCATCCTAATTTTAAGTTTCTACCCTCAGAAGAACGACTGCCTTTTGAAGACATTGTTCGCATTACTAAAATTTTTGTAGACATGGGAATAAACAAAGTCAGGATCACTGGTGGTGAGCCTTTATTGCGAGTGAACTTAACTGATTTGATCGGAGATCTCAGTCGCATCAATGGCATTGATGATATTGCTCTGACCACCAATGGTGTGTTATTGACGAAATATGCATCGGAATTGAAAGCAGCAGGGCTGAATCGAGTCACGGTTAGTTTGGATACTTTGGATAAAGAGGAATTTAGAATTCTCACGGGTCGAAGAGGTTCATTGGGCCGTGTGTTAGCTGGTATAAAAGAGGCCCAAATTGTTGGTTTTGAAAACATTAAAGTGAATGCGGTGATTAAACGAGGATCTAATGATCAACTCATCCAGCAGATGGTGGAGTATTTCAGAGATACCCCCATTATCCTGAGATTCATCGAATACACGGATGTTGGCAACATCAATCACTGGAAAATATCAGATACAGTTCCCAGTGAAGAATTACTTAAAACTATCAACTCAATCTGGCCAATAGAGTCCATAGATCAGAATTATCATGGGGAGGTTGCATCCAGATATCGGTTCAAGGACGGGAGAGGAGAAATAGGCTTTATTTCCTCAGTCACTGAACCGTTTTGCAGATCCTGCACGCGGGCCAGATTGTCATCGGATGGAAAACTTTATAACTGTTTATTTGCTACTTCAGGACAGGATCTTAAATCATGGCTTAGAGCCGGTTTGACAGACCAAGAAATTCAGGAAAAAATATATGAAATATGGACTGAACGAGAAGATCGCTATAGTGAGTTAAGGGCTTTAAATCAAACTTCTCTCGGTAAAAAGAAAGTTGAAATGTATTATATTGGTGGTTGAGTGAACAAGATATTGGGGAGGAATCTATGCAGGGTTTGATGATGGATACATCTTTGTTGATTTCATCGTTGATGAATCATGCAGAAAAAAATTTTCCAGAGCAGGAAATTATTTCGGTGGTTGCTGATGATCCTAATCATCGGTACACTTTCAAAGATGCGTTTAAGCGAACCAGACAGTTAGCTAATGGATTGCAGAAACTAGGGATTCAACATGGCGATCGAGTAGGGACCTTGGCGTGGAATGACCATCGACATTTTGAGCTCTATTACGCAGTATCCTGCTCCGGTTTCATATGCCACACTGTCAATCCTAGATTGTTTCCCGAACAACTGGTTTATATCATCAATCATGCTGAAGATCGTGTTATCTTTTGCGATCCCATGTTTGTTCCATTACTGGAAAGCATAGAAGACCAATTGACCTCCATAGAGCATTTCATTGTATTAACTTCAGAACAACATATGCCAAAGACTTCTCTACCCAATACAATTTGTTATGAAAGTCTGATTACCGATCAATCTGATCAATTTGAGTGGCCTGAGTTTGATGAGAAAACGGCCAGTGCCATGTGTTATACATCAGGCACCACCGGCAATCCAAAAGGTGTTTTATATAACCACCGATCAACTATTTTACATGCTTTTGCATCATGTGTTCCCGATGTGTTTGGTATTTCTGCAGTCGATAGCATTCTGCCCATTGTCCCAATGTTTCATGTCAATGCATGGGGTACGATTTATGCAGGACCCATGATTGGTGCCAAGATTGTCTTGCCAGGTTCAAAAATGGGTGATGGTGAAACCCTTCAGCAATTGATCGAAGCAGAACAGGTTTCTGTTGCCATGGGTGTACCAACCGTTTGGCTGAGCTTGCTAGCCTACCTTGACGAATCTGGAAAACAAATCACTAGTCTCAAACGAGTGATCACTGGGGGTGCGGCTTGTCCTGCTATCATTGCCACAGAGATGAGAGAAAAACATGATGCTTATGTTCACATTGCTTGGGGCATGACAGAAATGAGTCCATTGGGAACGTTCAATAAGTTTAAGCCAGGCATGGACAACCTGGAAGGCGAGGAATTCTTAACAGCTCAATTAAAAGCAGGTCGAGGCGTTTATGGGGTTGAGATGAAAATAACCGATGATGATAACAATGAATTACCATGGGACGGGGTTGCTTTTGGCAGCCTCAAGGTTAGAGGACCTTGGGTGTTGAGCGATTATTTCAAGGCGGAACCAGGTACGACATTGGAGGAGGACGGTTGGTTTGAGACAGGTGATGTAGCAACCATTGATGAAAAAGGATTCATGGCCATCACCGATCGCACCAAAGATGTCATTAAATCAGGTGGAGAATGGATCAGTTCTATTGATCTAGAGAATACCGCCACTAATCATCCCAAAGTCGCAGAGGCAGCGGTGATTGGGGTTGACCATCCCAAATGGACTGAGAGGCCTTTATTACTGGTACAGGTCAAAGAAGGTGAAGATCTTGGTAAGGATGAGATACTGCAATGGTATGATGGAAAAGTAGCAAAATGGTGGATTCCTGATGACGTGGTTTTTGTAGATTCGCTGCCACACACAGCAACTGGGAAGATCCAAAAATTTGAACTTAGGCAAACCTATAAAGACCATCAATTACCCGATATTGATGCTTGAATTACTCACTATTTGCTGTGAATAAATCCACAAGCATTACCATAAACCAGAACACCCAAGGCACAAATAAAGAGGTCAATGATGAGGTCGCAGTTGAGGAACCTCTAGAGTTTCATATTGCTTTCGGACCTCAAGCATCGCGAGAACAAAAAAACATTGCCATCACCATGAGAACACCGGGTAATGATTTTCAGCTGGTATTGGGATTTTTGTATGCTGAGGGTATCATTCAAAATATCGAGGATGTTATTGGAATTTCCAGGATTGATGATATAGAAGATCACAGTAATATAGAAAACACTGTCTTGGTGGAGCTGAATGAAGCTTTGACTGTGGATCTTGAGAAGATTAGAAATTTTTACATCAATTCTTCTTGTGGGATTTGCGGGAGTCAGATGATTGAGAACATTGGATCCTTGAAACAATATGCCTCCAACAGTGTCGATTACATTATTTCAGGATCGGTATTAAAAAAATTACCCGAGCGACTTCAAAATAGCCAAGACACATTTAGCAATACAGGAGGTTTGCATGCCTCAGCCTTGTTTGATCAGGAGGGCTCAATTCACAATTTATATGAAGATATAGGGCGTCATAATGCATTGGATAAATTAATTGGCCAAGAACTCCAGAATGATAATCTTCCTTTGTCAAACTTTGGTTTAATTCTCAGTGGCAGAACCAGTTTCGAACTGGTCCATAAGGCTGCTCTGGCTGGAATTCCGATGATTGTCTCAATTGGCGCACCTTCGAGTTTAGCAATTGAAGCTGCTTGGGAATATGAGATTACTTTAATTGGTTTCCTACAGTCTGATCGATTCAATATTTATTCATTTCCAAAGCGTGTTAGCTAAAGGCTTATTAGGAATTGTAGGTGACAAACATATTTGAAGTCATTTCACGACCAATGGTTGTATTAGGTCCATGGCCTGTGATAACAATCGATGATTCGTCTAGTGAATAGAGTCTTTGTTGTATCGATTTTTTAAGTGCATTAAAATCCCCACCCAGAAGGTCTGTGCGTCCTATAGAACCTTGAAACAAAGTATCTCCTGCAACTAAAAGTTTTTCCTTTTCAAAATAGAAACTAACCGACCCTGGGGTATGACCTGGGGTATGAATGCAGGTCCCATCACAATGTTCAAGATCCTGTTCATCTTCTATGTTGAAATCCGGAGGAGGTGTGGGTTTGTATGCAATATTAAAGAGTTGACATTGATATTCTAGGGTGTCCCATAAAAACCGGTCTGATTGGTGCAGAAAAATGGATGCCTGGGTGGCATCTTTGATGTCGGCAGAGGCAAGAAAATGATCAAAGTGAGCATGGGTATGAAAAATACCCTGAATTTCTAATTTCATTGATCGGACTGTTTCCAAAATTTTCTTGGCATCACCACCTGGATCAATCACGTAACCTAGACCTGAATCGGTATTCCCAATAATAGTGCAATTACATTGCAATGGGCCAACGGGAAATGATTTATAAACAATTGCCATAGGGGATGCTAATTAAAATAATTGCTTTCATTTATTTATGCTTCTAGTTTTTTGCGCCAAAGTAATCGCCTATAATAAAACTTAAACTATGTATCAGTCTATTGAAAAAAATAACAGCGAGTGTCAAACTTTATGTTTTCAAGGGAGCAGAAGAGATCGGATTGGTCAATTCGATTATGAAATGATAGATATTTAAGGAGTTTATAATGAGCCAATCAAAAAAAGATCTTATCTCCGTTCTTGGTGCAGCGATCGGTAAAAAATATGTTTTAACTGACCAAGAATCATTGAAATTTTACTCAATGGATGTGTACCGATCCATTGAAATTCCCATCGCCATTCTGCAACCGGGAAGTGTGGAGGAATTACAAGAAGTGGTGCGAGTGGCAACGGGTCTCGATGTGGCTATTGTTGCAAGAGGAGGTGGGGCTTCATACACTGATGGTTATCTTCCAACTACTTCAGAATCAGTCATTATTGACACCACTAGACTGAATAAAATTGTTGAGATCAATGAAGAGGATATGTATGTAATCGTTGAACCTGGAGTGACTTGGTCAGAAATGTACGAAGCTTTATCAGCGAAAAATCTCAGAACACCCTTTTGGGGACCTTTTTCAGGTTTGAAAGCAACAGTGGGCGGTTCCACTTCTCAAAATAGCCTGAGTATGGGTACCAGTACTTATGGCGGATCTCCTGAATCCATACTTTGCTATGATATTGTATTGGCTAATGGAGAGTTGCTGAAAACAGGATCCTCGGCAATGAAAAATAGTCAGCCTTTCTTTAGGCACTATGGTCCTGATCTGACGGGACTGTTTTCTGGTGATGCCGGAGCTTTGGGCGTAAAAGCACGTATAACGCTCAGGTTGATACGTCACCCATCACATACTTTAACCTGTTCGTTCGGGTTTAAAGACTATACTTCTATGAGCCAGGGCATGGCCGCTGCTGCACGTGAGCAATCGGTTTCGAGCAATTGGGGTTTGGATCCACAACTACAACAAGGACAACTGGGCAGCACAACTGCTAAGGATGCAATCCAAGCAGCTTTTGCTGTTTTGAAAACTGCTAGAAATCCATTTGAGGCAATTATCCAGCTTGGAAAAATGGCACTGGCGGGCAAACGTTTTCTCACAGGATTTGATTATTCAGCCCATTTTGTTGTTGAAGGATACAGCACGGCTGAAGTCAAGAGTAAGTTGGCACAAACTAGAAAGGTTCTTGGTCCTCACGGGACCGAGATTGCTAATACCATACCCACAGTGTTGGGCGCCATGCCTTTTATGGAGTTATATCCCATCTTGGGTCCGCAAGGGGAGCGCTGGGTTCCAATGCATGGCATCGTCTCTTTTTCAAAAATGCAAGCTTTGCATGATTCTTTGATGGCACTCTATGAGGAGAACAAGGAAAAAATGGACGCCCTGTCATTGGTGCCAGGAGCCATGTTCATGAGCTATTCAACCCATGGTTTTTTGTATGAACCAGTCCTCTATTGGCATGATGATCGATCCTTATACCACAGTAAATATTTACCTCAAGAATATCTAGATATGTTGCCAACTTACCAAGCAAACCCAGAAGGACGTGCCCTGGTGGCTGAAATCAGAAGTAAAATCCAGGAGATTTTTCTTGATCTGGGTGCGGTCCATTTTCAGGTGGGTAAAAGCTACCCCTACCAGAAAGGTCGCCAAGCCGAGGCAGCATCAGCATTGCAAGATTTAAAGAAGTCCTTGGATCCAAAAAATCTTATGAATCCTGGAGCCTTGGGGCTCTAGTTTCTTCTAAGAAGGTTATGCTTAGAAAAAGAATACAGATCATTTTTCTGATTCTAGTGCTATTGGGAAATAGGTCTGTTGCTGCAAACTATAGCGATCAGCTACAGCCAGACTCTTTTGAAGGCGAACGCATTGGTGTCTTGTTTGTATCCCATGGTGGTTTTGAGACTTTTGGAGAAAAGCAGACTTGGGAAGCTACCATGCAAATATTTTCCTATGATCCAAACAGCCCAGTGTATCAACGCATCATTTGGAATCGAGAAGTTTGGCCTCAGTTAACTAAATTTGGCAATGCGCCTAAAGAACTGGGCAAATATAAATTTGAATACAACCGTATTGGTGGAGTGGATCCTTATCCGGAATCTAAGCGCAAGATAACACAACAACTTACTGCAATCATGAATGACTATGAAATCGATCTCGGGGTTGATTTCATTGTTGATAAAATGACCTGGCTGAGCACCAATCCAGACGAATTTGTATTCCCAAGAATGTTATACAATCCAGGAGTCAAAAATGGTTCTAAGCTAACCTATTGCGGTGATGGCGATCCATCTTGGCAAGGTTGCAACCCCAGTCGTTATAATGTTGATGGACCGGTGGAGCGTATGCTGAAAACGGGTGCGAACCGTATTATTGTGATTGACTTAACTACAGCAGGAGCACGCTTTTCAAAAACTTTTGATATTTACACTGTTGCCAAAAGCATCGTAAGCAACCACAACCAAGAACAGCAAACAGAAGTAGTATTGGAATGGGTCAATGACCCAAGAGACTTAATGCTAAAGTCCTATCCAACCGAACCCCAAGGCTGGACAAGATCAAGTGGCACTCCAGAAAAAAACCCAATTCTAAACTATGACAATTTCTCCAATCCTGTGATCAGTGATTTGAGATTGGCACAATTTCAGGTGGGGGGGATTGAAGCCAGTTTTAATACCAAGGTACCTGTAAAAAATACAGGAGTATTGATGGTTAATCATGGTATTCGATCTATGGATCAGGTATTCGATCCAAAAATCAATGACACGCTGTTATTGAATAGAAATATTAAGCAATTACTGCTGGAAAAATATCCAACCATGAACCCAGATAATATTGTTGGTGGTTGGTTTGGCGACATGGTTACCAACACTGAGGTTCGAGTTGGACCGCCTGCCTTTTCACAGTTGGAACGCAGTAGAGAAATGCGAGGGGAAAATTTAGGATTTATTACCTTACACGATACCAATAATCAAATGCCGGAAGGCGAATGGAGGTATCGGTATTGGGAAGCTCTAGAGCAACTCAAAACCAATGGGGTGAATCACATTGTCGTTGTTTTTCCACAAATTATCGAAGACTCGGTGTTAAATTTAGTCGAGGTGCCTAATCAAATAGCAAAAGAGATTGGTTTTAAGAGTTGGCTCGGCTTTGAGAATCTCGATTTTGAAACCTATCCAGAAATCGGACACCCATTTGCTGATTATTGGGGAATTTGGGCCCGAAAAATGTGTAAAGTGACTCTTAATAATGGGCAACTCGAGCCGTGTTGTTTTGAGATGGGCGGTTGTCCAAATGGTCAACCATATCCACCTCCCAGACAGACACCTCTAGATGAGAGGCGTGATGATTTGGATCCTTCTTTGGTTTTTGATGTATCGCATTTTGGACATCTGGGTTATGATGCTGATGCTGGAGCGCCCAGTGATCTGGAACCGGTTCAAAATCAGTACACCGGAACCTGGTCGATGTGGCAGGTAACCAAGGATTATGAAAGCTTGGCAAAATTTCTGGCAAATAAGGTGATTGAACACATACAAGATAAATCGTTAGATAGAGGAAAAACATGACGGTTGGAATTTTAAGAAGAGAATTCTTACTAGGATTGGGAGCGGTTACGATACTTGCATCAGAACAGTCCTCCGCAATAGTACGAGGCACAACTCCAGCAGCAGCCCCAGATCTTTCTTTGCCGTTAAATAATTTGACCAATTTAATCCGCATGCAGTCAAGTCTGGATACGGTTGATCAAACGCCTTGGCATTACAACGGAACTTTGTATTATCAGAAAGGTTCAGAGCAACCGATTCCAATGGTGAGTATTGAAGGCATGGAGAGCTATCGGATTCTGCCTCAAGAAGATGGCTCTTATGAAATACTTGGCAATATGCTGACTTTTTTCAGGGATATTGAAACTGGGAAAATGATTAGAGAATACAAAAATCCATTTACTGGAAAAATTAATGAAGTACAGCCCAATATTAGAAGAGCGAGCCCCGGTAGGGGATTGAATATGTCGACCATGGGAGTCAGGCCCAAGGCTTTTATTGATCAAATGCCGGATCAACCCTTGATTTTGGATTGGACATTCGGTCCAAAAACAGTTTGGCTGCACAATAATACCAATTACCCTCCAGGATTATCAGCTCCAAGAATGCAGAGAATGACGATGTTTGCACCACTCGATCAATTTCTGGATCAAAATGTTAAATCTCTTCCCAGTCTATTCAGTGCAACTGTGCTGATGCCATGGCTGTCTTGGATGGATATGGATGAGGTTGAAGGCCATACTCTTTGGCATGCCTCAGGTGTAAAACTTGATTCAATCGAACAGCTTCCTAAAGAATATTATAATAGGATGATGAGTGAACACCCAGATTTGTCATCTTTTGATCTTGAGAATGACAGTGGTCCGGTCATATACGAATAAACTAATAGTATTTCTTTTTATTTTTTGTGTTGGTTGCGCTCAAGACGATAACGATAGAGCAACGCAAGACGAACCAGTAATCAATAATCCCTCTCAAGATATACAAATGATCAGGGCGGAGAATATTAATGGTAATCTGGACAGAGGCAGGAAACTTTATCTCCAATGCAGAGCTTGTCATTCCTTAAAAAAGAATGAAAGTCATAAACTAGGACCCAATCTTTTTGGAATCTTTGATCAACAAGCAGGAACACAAGAAGGTTTTACATATTCTCTACCTTTAATTGAATCAAACCTAATCTGGGATCAAGATAATCTGGATCGTTGGCTGGCAGCACCTTACGAACTAGTGCCAGGAAACAAAATGGTTTTTTCTGGGATGAGACAAGAAAAAGATCGAGAAGATTTATTGGCCTATCTTTATGTTGAAACTTTTGAACAATAAATATTGAACTGTAATAATTAATCAGTAATATCAGCCAATAACAAAGTGAGGTAATCTATATGAATAATGACTCTTTCCTGAGTTTGCTTGCTGAGTCGCCTTTTTCCGGGCTTCAGGAACACATGGAGGTTGATAACAAAGCCAGCGAGGCACTAAAAAGTTTTATCAAATCTGCAGTTGAATCTGATTGGAAAACTGCAAAAGAACACAGAGAAACTATTGTAAAACTTGAACATCAAGCAGATGAAATAAAGAATAATATTCGCAACCATCTTCCAAAATCATTATTTATGAGCGTCTCCAGGCAAGATATTCTTGATCTGGTTTTTACAATGGATGGTATCCCCAATGCCGCCAAAGATATTTCTGGGGTAATGATTGGCAGGAAGATGGTGATTCCAGAACACATGTCTAAACGATTCATCGATTGTACTAATTCTGCAATAACGGCTACTCATCAAGCTTGTGATGCAATAAAGAAAGTTAATGAAATGCAAAGAAGTGGATTCGGTGGAAAAAATTCGAATCAATTACATCATCTGGTTGCTGAGATAGAACAACTTGAACAAGAGAATGATGAGTTGGAAATATCATTAAGAAACGAATTATTTAAAATTGAACAAGATTTGCCACCTGTTGATGTCATTTTTCTCTATGACATCATAAATAAAATAGGGATCCTTGCAGACATATCACAGACATTGGGCCATATTTTAATTCGATTAGTAGCTAAATAATAATAAGGATAAATGATGTTTGAAATCATAGCAGAGCATGGACAAACCTTACTGATTATTGCTTGTATTGTCGGTTTCTTCATGGCTTGGGGTATTGGCGCAAATGATGTAGCCAATGCCATGGGTACTTCTGTCGGTGCAAGAGCATTGACTTTAGCTCAAGCTGTGCTGGTTGCATGTATTTTTGAATTCGCAGGGGCTTATCTGGCAGGAGGAGAAGTTACATCCACTATTAGAAAAAGCATTATTGATTCGGCAATAATAGGTCAAACTCCAGAATTGCTAGTTTTTGGCATGATTGCTTCCTTGCTGGCTGCGGGCATTTGGTTACTGGTTGCTTCATATTTTGGTTGGCCTGTTTCAACAACACATTCCATTGTTGGTGCAATTGTGGGTTTTGCTTCAGTTGGTATTGGCTTTGATGTTGTTATGTGGCCAAAAGTTGCTTCCATAGCATCCAGTTGGATTGTGTCTCCCGTTTTGGCAGGAACAATATCGTTTTTGTTGTTTACCAGTGTTAAAAGATTAATTCTACAGAAGCAAGATCCATTTGCGAGCGCCAAGCGATATGTTCCTTTTTATATGTTTTTAGCGGGGTTTTTAATGTCGATGGTCACTTTCTTAAAAGGATTGAAGCATGTGGGTTTAAGTTTTACTTTCTCACAAAGTATTGCTTGGTCTTTAGTTTTTGCCTTAGTGGTCACTCTTATTGGCACACTTCTATTACAGAGAATAGACAATACAATAAGGGAAAAAAATGGAGCTATGTTTGATGGGGTAGAGCGAGTATTTGCAGTGTTGATGGTTTTTACAGCATGTTCGATGGCCTTTGCCCATGGATCAAACGATGTAGCTAATGCCATTGGTCCTTTGGCCGCTGTGGTTTCTGTAGTACAAAGTGGAGGAGTAGTCGCCGCTCAATCAACAATACCATCATGGGTATTATTGATTGGTGCTACTGGTATCGTCATTGGTCTTGCCATGCTTGGTTTAAGAGTCATGATGACTGTAGGTAGAGCCATCACTGAGCTGACCCCAAGCAGAGGTTTTGCTGCAGAGTTAGCAGCTGCTGGAACCGTTGTCATTGCTTCGGGTACTGGTTTACCCATATCGACAACCCACACACTGGTGGGTGCTGTAATTGGCGTTGGTCTTGCCAAGGGTATAGGAGCAATCAATCTAAGTGTTGTGGGTAAAATTATTTTGTCTTGGATTGTCACTCTACCAGTAGGAGCAGGCTTATCAATTTTATTCTTTTATGCTCTAAAAGGCTTCTTTGCATAGTTTAAAAATTGTGGAGTCTCATCAATAAATAAAAGATTAGATCAACAAAGGAAGAGTGAATGATTAAATTTATATTTACCCTTTTCGTCTTGTTGACGTGGTCTTTTTTAGTAACAGTCAATGCAAATGAGAATCCCATTGAATTCAAGGGTGATTTTCGTTATCGCTACGAGTTTATCGATGATGCAAGCAAGGACTCATCCAGCAGAAAAAACAGGATCCGAGGTCGCTTTGCTGCAATTGCTAGAGTCAATGAAAAACTAAAGATTAATTTGAGATTTGCAACGGACGAGGAGAATCCTACCGGAGCAAATCAAGATTTAGGTCATGATTTCTCACTTAAGGACATTGGTTTGGACCAATATTATTTTGCTTACTCTATTTCCGAAAATACTAGTATCTGGGGAGGTAAAATAGAAAATCCCTATTTTAAAGCCAGCAAGAGCGAATTGATTTTTGATGGAGATTATAATCCAGAGGGTTTGGTTCTTCAGTTTAAAAAGGGAATGGTATTTGGCTCACTAGGAGCTTTTTCGATGGATGAACATGAATCTGTTGATGATATTTCCATAGCAGGTTTTCAAGTTGGGATTTCCAATAAAACATCAACAGGAGCTAAATATAAAATTGCATTGGCACGATACAGTTTCGATGATATTCGTGGCAGGCCTGCATCAGAAGTAACATGGAATGGGAAGATTTTTGGTAACCCAACTGATGCAAGTCAAAATTATCTTAATGATTATATATTGAACAATCTTACTGCTGAGATTAGCACCAACATGGGCTCTCGAAAAACTCCAACGGTTTTTTTTGTTGATTGGGTGACCAACAATGACGCAAGCAGTGATGATAAAGGCTATCAAATTGGCTTTAAAGTCTCACTCACTGATGCATGGAAAATAACTTATCTTTATAAAGATGTTGAGAAGAATGCAATTTTTGGTGCTTTAACTAATGCTGATTTTGGTGGTGGTGGTGTAGGACATAAAGGTCATGTTGTTAACTTAGGTTATGCGTTCTCAAAGAAATTT